>JAGDMV010000120.1 GCA_017860675.1 Chloroflexota bacterium | reverse complement strand
AGATCCCGGCGTGATGGACATCCTCACGCCCTGGAACTACCTCGCCGCGCACAGGGACCAGAAGGTCGTGATGCTGGTGTCGGAGACCCCGGGTGCCGTTTACGAGCGCGAGGTGGGCGACCCGTGGGCCGCCGACTCGTGGCTCGCCGTGCGCGACCCGTCGGGAGACCTGCGCCGCCAGCTCGAGGCGAACGGGGCGTTCGCCGATGGCTGGATCGGCCAGGCGGATGCGCAGCAGCTCCTCTTCTCGGTGCTCAAGGCGCAGGGGAACCCCGTCTCGCTCGACGTCATGCCGGACTCCTCGCACGTCCTGCTGAGGGACGGCGGCTGGGATGTCTTCCTGGCCGCCTTCCCGAAGGCCGCGGCGAAGGACTGACGCCCGGCCACGTGACGTCCGCCATGACGCCGCTCTGGCCCCATGGACCCGTCGGGCCGAACGTGCCGGTGTCCGGGTAGTGGATCTCGGTCGAGGCCACAGCCTGCGAGCCGTCATGGCCCCCGACGACGAGGACGCGACCTTCCGGCAGGAGAGTGGCGGTGTGGAGGCCGCGGGCGGTCGTCATCGAGCCCGTCGGACGGAAAGTGCCGGTCCCCGGGTCGTACAGCTCGGCGGTGGCGAGCGCACTGGTGGGGTCGGCCGTGGCCGAGCCTCCGACGACGAGGACGTGGCCGTCGGGCAGCAGCGCCGCCGCGTGCCCGTAGCGAGCGCTCGTCAGCAACCCAGCAGGGCGGAAGGTTCCGGTGTTCGGGTCGAACAAGTCGGTCGTGAAGTGACCGGCGGCCACCCACGCCGCGCGGGCGACGGATCAGCCGGCCAGCGAGATGTCTCCGGTCGCCTGGTCCACCTTGATCGCGAGCTCGGCGAGCGGCCGCGGCGCCGGCCCTGCCACCACGCTGGCTCCCGCGGCGGGGTCGAACTTGCTCCCGTGGCAGGGGCAGGCCAGCAGGCTACCGTCGTAGGCGACGGTGCAGCCGGCATGGGTGCACGTCGCGTCGTAGGCCACGAAGCTGCCGTCGGCGAGCTTGACGATGACCCCGGGGTGACCGTCCGACGGGATCGTGAAGTCGGCCCATCCGGTCGATGCGAGGTCTTTCGTGTTGGCGATCGTCCCCGAATCGCCGCCGCTCGCCGGGGGCTGCGAGGCCGGGGCTGCCGTCGCGCTCGTCGAGCAGGCGGCCAGGAAGGCGCCGATTGCCGACAGGGACACGCCGAGGGCGATCGCCCGGCCGATGAAGGCACGACGACTGAGGCGGCCGTCGATGAACTCGTCCTGCAGGATCTCGATCTCGGAGCGTTGCGTCATCGCGAGCCCTCCCCTGGCTGCCGGCGCCCTGCGCTGGCGTCGGGCATGTGCGCGGGCGTCGCCTGCTGCCGGATCGCGACACGGCGCACCCGCGTCACGCGGATGGTACGGCCACCCCGGCGCAACGGGTGCGGCCGACCCGGGGAGCGACCGCGCCGCCCTGCGATCAGCGCTGCCGCGTGCGGCGACGGTTGACGATCGCGCCGAGCCGCGCCAGCCACCAGCCGAGAGCGCGGAGGCCGACGATGCCACCGACGACCTCGTCGGCGTGGCCGCTGCCGACGGCGCTGACCCCGATCCAGTCCGCGAGCTGACCGTAGCGGTCGCCGTGTGGCTCCCGGCCGGGCGACCCATCGGGCTTGCCCTTCCCCCGTGCTTGCCGTCCCCGCCTGCGCTTTCCGTCCATGCGGGGAAGACGCGCGACCGAACCAGGTGTGACGACAGCCTTCCGGCGTGGCTGAGGAACCGGGAGTCCACCCTCGCCGTCCCGTGGCCATGCACCTGCCGGGACGCACCCGATCTTCCGCGCTGGCCGCAGGCCTGCTCGCAGTCTCGCTTGCCGCCTCCGCCTGCGCCCCGGGTGTGCCGACCTCCACGCCGCAACCAGCCGGCCCACTGCTCACGGTGCAGACCCGCGGCGGCGAGTGCCCCGGCGGCCCGTGCGGTACGACGGTCGTCCTCGAGCGGGATGGGCGCGTCCACCAGGCTGCCAAGCCGCCGAACGACCTCGGGACCGTCTGGCCGGAGGCCCTGGCCTCCCTCGATGCCGCGATTGCCGCGGCGGACTTCGAGGAGATCCGGAGCCACCCGTTCAGCGGGGAGTGCCCGACGGCCTACGATGGCCAGGAGATCGTCTTCGAGTTCGGGGCGCCGGGCGGCGTCGAGCGGATCGCGACCTGCGAGGTCGCGGTCGACTTCGGCTCGCCGCTGTTCGTGGCCGTCGCGACCGCCCTGGGGCCGTTCGTCGCGCTGCCGACCCGCTGACGGGCGGACCGCCGACCTCAGCTCTCGTCCTGCTCCGTGACGGCCTCCGCCTGGACCTCCGCCAGGACGGCCGGACCCGGCGGCCCGTCCGAACGCCCGAGGCCATCCGACGCTTCGGCGATCGCCCCGATCGAGATGCGGAAGCCGGCCCGGCGCTGGAGCGGCGGCATCAGCATCCCCTGGCCCACCGGGCCGTCGCCGGGGAACCACTTGACCCACACCTCGTTGAAGGCGTCGAACTCGGACGGGTCGCGCAGCGACCAGGTCAGCCAGACGATCTTCTCCAGCGAGCTGCCCTCGGCCTCGAGTCTGGCCTTCAGGTTGCGCAGGCACTGGTTGGCCTGCTCCTTGATCGCGGCGCCGGCGACCCGGCCAGTCTCGGGGTCGACCGGTCCCAGGGCGGACACGTAGACCATGCCGCCGGCCTTCACCGTCCTGCCGTGACCGACCGTGACCTTGGCCACCGCCGACGCCTGCGTCTCGCCGCCCGAGAAGCGGCTCTTGCCCCTGGGACCGGGCCGCGACGGATCCTCGGGCGGGATCCCGTACTCCCCAGGCGGGAGCCTGACCCCGCGGACCTTGAAGCGGTCCATGAAGGTCGGCCGGATGCCGGTCGGCTTGAGCACCCCCTCGATCTTGCGGTCGTGGTAGCCGGTCTGCTCGAAGACGAAGATGTCCTGGGTCAGGATCTCGTCCTCCTCGATCCCGTAGACCTCGGTGATGTTGACGATCTTGCGCGAGCCGTCCTTGAGCCGGGCCGTGTGGACGATGAGGTCGACCGCGGACGCGATCTGCTCGCGGATCGAGCGCAACGGCAGCTCGTAGCCCGACATCAGGACCATCGTCTCGAGCCGGCGGAGCATGTCCTTGGGGCTGTTGGCGTGCCCGGTCGAGAGCGAGCCATCCTGGCCGATCGTCATCGCCTGGATCATGTCAAGCGCCTCCCCCGAGCGGCACTCGCCGACGATGATCCGGTCGGGCCGCATGTGGAGCGCGTTTCGCAGCAGCAGGCGGATGGTGATCTCGCCCTCGCCCTCGAGGTTGGGCGGCCGGGCCTCCAGGGTGACCACGTGCTCCTGGGCGAGCTGCAGCTCGGCAGCGTCCTCGATGGTGACGATCCGCTCGTCCTCGGGGATGAACGACGAGATGACGTTGAGGGTGGTCGTCTTGCCCGAGCCGGTGCCGCCCGAGACGAAGATGTTGAGCCGGGCCTGGACGCAGGCCTTGAGGAAGTCGAACATCTCCGGCGACGCGGTTCCGAAGCGGATCAGGTCGTCGACGGTGTAGGGCCTGGCGGCGAACTTGCGGATGGTGATGACCGGCCCGATGAGCGACAGCGGCGGGATGATGGCGTTGACCCGCGATCCGTCGGGCAGGCGGGCGTCCACCCGCGGGCTGGTCTGGTCGATCCGCCGGCCCAGCGGGGTGACGATCCGGTCGATGATCCGCAGCACGTGCTCGTCGTTGAGGAAGACGCGGTCAACCTTCTCGATCTTGCCGGCCCGCTCGATGTAGACGTTGTTCGGGCCGTTGACCATCACCTCGGTGATCGTCTCGTCCTTGAGCAGCGGCTCCAGCGGTCCGAGGCCGGCGATGTCGCCGACCAGCTCCTCCACCAGGCGATGCCGCTCGGTCCCGGTGACGGCGAAGTTGTTCGCCCGGATGACCCGGTCGACAATCCCCTCTACCCGGGTCTGGAGGTCGGTGGCCGCGGCGGTGTCGAACAGCGACTCGGAGGCGGCCCCGCTGACGGCCTCCTGCAGGCGGATTCGGATGTCGCGCAACAGCTCCTTGCGGGCGCTGGACTGGACCGGCCTGGGCGTGACCGGCGACGGCACGGGCGCGACGGGGCCGGCGTCGGCCCCTTGCTGCACGCGCTCGTACCGCCGGAGCAGGGACATGTGCTGCGCCTCCCTCGCGCTGCGACCAGCTGTGAAGCGGTGGTGATTCTAGGCACACCCAGGGGGCCATTGCCCCCGTCCGATAGTACCCCCGCCGGTTCATCAGGCCGGTGCCGGGCGCGGGCCCAGGGGGCGGCGGGCACGACGTCCCGTATGATCGCGAAGAATCGTGCCCCGACGGCGGGGCGCGCCGCTGGAGGTGACTTCGATGCGGGTGCCATTCGGCGTCGTGCTGTTGGGCGCGCTGGCAGTCTTCGCCGGCGTCCTCTACCTCATGGAGGGGATCGTCTTCCTCGAGTACATCGTCTTCGGGCCGGTACCGAGTGGCGATGGACGGGTCCTGGCCGGCATCCTGGCGGTCGCCGTCGGGATCATCTGGGTCGCCTTCGGGGTGGCCGCCTTCAGCCTCAAGCCGTGGGCCTGGATGTTCGGGGTGATCATGGCCCTGTTCGGCCTGTTCGAGTCGCTCGTCACCCTGCTCACGACCCTGAGCTGGGAGTACGCGATCGCGACGGCCGTCCTCCCGGCCATCGTCCTCTTCTACCTGAACCGCGACAAGGTCAAGCAGGCATTCGGGCTCGAGAACGAGCTGGTCTGAGCCGCCGCGGCGCCACCGCCCTCGACATCACCAGACAGTGGGGTAGCCATGCGAAGGTCTCTCGCCACCCTCGTTGCGCTCGTCGCGCTCCTCACCGCCGGCTGCACCGCGCTGACAGGGCAGGCCTCCGAACTGCAGGGAACCACCTGGGTCCTGAAGGTCTACGAGGCGGCCGACGGCACGGCCGCCCTGGCCCTGCTTGCGTCGCCGACCACGGCCACGTTCGAGCGTGGCACGCTGACAGGTAGCGGCGGCTGCAACAGCTACACGGCCGGCTACGAGCTGCGGGGCCGCTCGCTGACCATCGGCCCGGCGGCGGCGACCTCGATGGCCTGCCAGAGCCCGGTGAGCGACCAGGAGCAGGCGTACTTCGCCGCCCTGGCCAGGGTGGCGTCGTACAAGGTCGACGGGGAGGCCCTGACCCTCGAGGACGATGGCGGCAGGCCCATCCTCGTCTTCAGTGCCTACCGGCCGTTGCCGCTGGTGGGAACCCCTTGGCGGGCGACCGCGGTCAACAACGGGACCGGCGGGGTCGTCAGCGTCGCGGACGGATCGGAGATCACGGCCTACTTCGGGTCTGACGAGCGGGTCAGCGGCTTCGCCGGCTGCAACCGCTACGCCGGGCCCTTCCGGGACCTCGGCATTGGCGATTCGATCCGGATCGGGCCCCTTGCCACAACGCAGATGGCCTGCGAGGCAGCGGGAGTCTCCGAGCAGGAGGCGGTCTATCTCGCAGCGCTCGACCGGGCTGACCGGTACGAGATCCGCGGCGCGGTCCTCGAGCTCCGTGACCGGGACGGGGCGCTCCAGGTGAGCTTCGAGCTCGCCCTGCTGCCCGAGCCCAGCCCCTCGGCGACGCCGGAGCCCACGGCGAGCCCGACGGCTGCCCCGTCGGCCACCCCGGCCCCGACCCCCAAGCCCACCCCGAAGCCGACGCCCAAGCCGACGCCCAAGCCGACGGCAGCGCCGACCTCGACGCCGAAGCCGACGGCCGCGCCCAGCCCCACGCCCGTCGGTCTGGCGACGTGCCCTCTGGAATCCGCAGGC
>JAGDMV010000017.1 GCA_017860675.1 Chloroflexota bacterium | reverse complement strand
TCCGGCCGAAGCCGGACATGACCTCGTCGGCCACGAGCAGGATGCCGTAGCGGTCGCAGATCTCGCGCAGGCCGGCGAGGTAGCCGTCGGGCGGGACCAGGACGCCGTTGGTGCCGACGACCGGTTCGACGAACATGGCAGCGATGAGATGCGGCCCCTCGTACTGGACGACCCGCTCCGTCTCCGCCAGCAGCTCCCCCACCGGGCGCGGCTCGGGCTCACCCCAGCGGTGCGTCTCGGGGATGCGGTAGACGCCGGCGATCAGCGGCTCGTTCGGCCAGCGCCGCGGCTCGCCGGTGAGGGTCATCGAGCCGGCGGTCGAGCCGTGGTAGCTGCGATAGCGGGCCAGGATCTTGTACCGCCCCGTCACGTGGCGGGCGAGGGTGATCGCGTTCTCGACCGCCTCCGTCCCGCCGGTCGTGAAGTAGAAGCTGTCGAGGTCGCCCGGCGTCAGCTCGGCCAGCCTCGCCCCGAGGCGCGCCCGGACCTCGGTCACCAGGCCGGGATTGACATACGGGACCTTGAGCGCCTGCTCGGCCATCGCCTCGGCGATCCGGCGCTGGCCGTGGCCCGCGTTGACCGCCATCAGCCCGCTGTTGAAGTCGAGGATCCGCCGCCCGTCGGTGGTGTAGAGGTAGACCCCCTCGCCGTGGTCGATCGGGATCGGGTCGACGGCGGCCTGGGCGGCCCAGGGGAAGAACGTGTGCTGGCGCGACAGCCGGACGATCTCCTCGCCCGACAGCGGCTCGGGGCTGATGCTCATGTCGACCTCCGATCCGGGCGCCGCGCTCGCGATGGGGCGTCGTGCGAACGGGCGCCGGCTGCGGCCATTACACCACGGCGACAATGGGGCGAGTGGCCGTGCAGCGCGAGGGTGGCGCGGCGCGCCCGCGCCCGCTGGCCGCGCCCGCGCGCGCTGGCCGTGCCTGCGCCAGCTGCGACGCCGGCCGAGCGCGCCGGTGGTGTACCTTCCGGGCGGAGGGCGAGAGATGCGCACGCTGATCGTGAACGGCACCGTCGTGACTGCCGACGGCTCGGTCCGGGCGGACGTGCTCGTGGATGGCGAGCAGGTCGCCCTGGTGGAGCCCGACCTGCCCGCGCGGGGCGTCACGGCCGAGGCCACCGTCGACGCAGCCGGCCGATGGGTGGTCCCGGGGGCCATCGACGTGCACACCCACTTCGAGCTGCCGCTCGGCGGGACCGCCGCCAAGGACACGTGGGCGACCGGAACGACGGCCGCGGCCTTCGGCGGGACCACGACGGTCATCGACTTCGCCGCCCAGCAGCGGGGCGGATCCCTCCGGGCCGGGGTGGACGCCTCGCTGGCACAGGCCGAGGGCCGGGCAGCCATCGACTACGGCCTGCACATCATGGTCAGCGACGTGAACGACGCCTCTCTGGCCGAGATGGACCTCCTGGTGGCCGATGGTGTGCCCACCTTCAAGCTGTTCACCGCCTACCCCGAGACGACGATGAGCGACGATGGGGCGATCTACCGGGCGATGCGCCGCGCGGCGGTCAACGGCGGCCTGGTCATGATCCACGCGGAGAACGGCCTGGCCATCGACGCCATCGTGGCCGAGAACATCGCCCTCGGGCGGACCGAGCCGGTGTGGCACGGCCGGAGCCGGCCGGCGGTCTTGGAGGGCGAGGCGACGAACCGGGCGATCCGCCTGGCCGAGGTCGCCGGGGTCCCGGTCTACATCGTCCACCTCTCCTCGCGCGATGCCCTCGAGGAGGTGCGGACCGCCCGCCGCCGGGGAACGCCGGCCTGGGCCGAGACCTGCCCGCAATACCTGTTCCTCTCGCTCGACGACCTTGACCGGCCCGGCTTCGAGGGGGCCAAGTTCGTCTGTTCGCCCCCCCTGCGACCGCGCGACCACCAGGAGGATCTCTGGGACGGGCTCGCGGCCGGCGATCTCCAGGCCGTGGCCACCGACCACTGCCCGTTCGACTTCCATGGCCAGAAGGAGCTGGGCCGGGGCGACTTCCGGCGCATCCCCAACGGCCTGCCGGGGATCGAGGACCGGGTCGACCTCGTCCACCACGGCGGGGTCGCGGCCGGACGCTTCGGGCCGGAGCGCTGGGTCGACATCGTGGCGACCACGCCGGCGAAGCTCTTCGGGCTGTACCCGCGCAAGGGCACGATCGCACCGGGGTCCGACGCCGACCTCGTCATCTACGACCACGCGCGTCGCCGCACGATCAGCGCCGCGACCCACCACATGAACGTCGACTACTCCTGTTACGAGGGCCTGGAGGTCCAGGGCGCGGCCGACCTGGTGATGAGCCGAGGCGCTGTCCTGGTCCGCGACGGGACATGGGTCGGGCCGGCCGGCCACGGACGGTTCCTGCGGCGGGCGCCGGCGACCTTCGCCCGGGGCGCCTGACCAGCCGTGCCCGGCCTGTACCTGGCCGCGATCCTGTTCTCGCTCGCCGGGGTCAGCCTGCTCGCGCGCCGCTTCCTGCCGGGCGTGATCGGCCCGCGGCTGGTCCGGCCGGTCGTGGCCGTCCTCGTCGTCTTCCTGGCCTTCGACGCGGTCGGGGCGGCCCGCGGCTGGTTCGCCAGCAGCCCCGACTGGGTGGTCGCCCAGGCGCCGCCCGGCATCCCCCTCGAGGAGCCGCTGCTGCTCGCCTTCCTGGCCCTCTTCTCGGTCGTGGTTCGCGAAGCTGCGGCAGTCCTCCTGGACGAGGCGAGGCCGGGGCGCGCCGTACCCGACGCCGATGCCTGAGTACACGGCAGCGGCCGTCGCCGTGTTCGCCGGGGCGGCCCTCGCCGCCTGGTGGCGGGGGGCGCTGGACGGCCGCGCGGGCTGGCTGGGCCTCCTCGTCTTCGGGGCGGCGACCGTCGTCTTCGACGTCGTCCTGACCGGGCTGCCGATCGTTACCTACGGCCCGGGCACGACCTGCGGCATCGCCATCGGGCCGATGCCGATCGAGGACCTGCTCTACGGGCTGGCCCTCTACCTGGTGGCGATCGCGGCCTGGTCGCCGGGACGCAAGGTGCCGGCATCTGATCACCGGGCGCACCGACCCGGCCAGGAGGGGGCGGCATGAGCGCGCCGCCGGCGGGCGCGGAGACGGCGGCCCGCAGCGGGACCCGGCTCGGGTTCCGCGGCCTGTTGCTGGCGTCGCGGCCGGTGAGCTGGATCAACACCGGCCTGCCCTTCCTGGCCGCTGCCTGGGAGGTGGAACGTGGCTTCACCCCGGCCCTCGTCCTGGGGACGATCTACTTCCTGGGGCCGTACAACCTCCTGCTGTACGGAGTCAACGATCTCTTCGACTACGCCTCCGACGTGAACAACCCGCGCAAGGGCTCGGTCGAGGGCGGCCTCGTCGCCCCCACCCAGGCTGGTCGCCTCTGGGCAGCGATCCTGCTGACGAACATCCCCTTCCTGGTCGTGCTCGGGCTGCTGGGCGGGGCAGCGGCCTCGGTCGCGCTCGCGCTGGCGGCCGTCGCCGCGCTCGTCTACTCGGCCCCGCCGCTGCGGACCAAGGAGCGGCCCCTGCTCGACTCGCTGACGAGCGCGCTCCACTTCGTCCTCCCGGCCGCCTGCGGCTTCCTCGTCGCCGGGGCCGCCCCCGCCGATCTGCCCTGGCTCCTGCTGGGCGGGTTCCTGGCCTGGGGGATGGCATCGCACGCTATCGGTGCGGCCCAGGACGTGGCCTACGACCGGGCGGCCGGGATCGGGTCGATCGCCACCGTGCTGGGCGTCCGCGCGACCGGCCTGGTGGCGCTGGCCGGCTACACGCTGGCGGTCGGGGTGACCATGACCCTGGGCTGGCCGTGGGGCGCGGTCGCCGCCGCCGCGCTCGCGCCGTACCTCCTGCTCCCGGTCCTGCTGCTGGTCCGACCCAGCGAAGTCCGGTCGCGGCGGGCCTGGCGGAGCTTCATGGGTCTCAACTTCATCGCCGGCTTTGTCCTCACGCAGGGGCTGCTGCGCTACTGGGGGATCACCACGTTCGACGCCTGGGAGCTGCTCGTCATCTCCTCCGCGGCCGTCGCCGGCTTCGTCCTCGTGTCCGTCCTGGCGACGTGGCTGACCACGCGGCGCCGGCGCGCGACCGACGGCGACACCGATGCTGCGGCGCTCCCCGGCCTGACCGTGGTGATCCCGTGCCGCGACGAGGCGGCCCGGCTCGGGGCGACGCTCGACGCGCTGGTGGCCCAGGACCTCCCCGGGCTGCGCGTGATCGTGGTGGATGACGCCTCGACCGATGGGACGGCGGGCGTGGCGGCGGACCACCTGGCGCCACTCGGCGGGCGCGCCCGCGTCATTGCCGCGCCCCCGCCACCGACCGGCTGGGACGGCAAGAGCTGGGCCGCCCGAGCCGGGCTGGAGGTGGCCGACACGCCGCTGGCCCTCATCCTGGACGCCGACACGGTCCTCGTGCCGCGGGCCTGCCGCGTCCTCGTGGCCGCTGCCGTGCGGGAGCGGGCTGATCTCGTATCGGGCGTAACCCGCTACGACATGCACGGACCGGTCGAGCAATCCACGGTCGCCGGCTTCCCGCTCCTCATGTTCGGCTTCGTCCCGGTCTGGCTGCCCGCCGCCACCCGGGGACGACCGGCGGCACTGGCCTTCGCCTACGGGCCGCTCGAGCTTGTGCGCCGCGAAACATACCTGGCGACCGGCGGCCACGCCGCGGCCCCCGCGAGCGCGTGCGAAGACATCGCCCTGGCACGGACGATCGCCCGCGGCGGCCGGGTGGTCACGGTCCACGCGGCGGACCTGGGCGCGACCCGGCACTACCGCTCGGCCGGTGAGGTGGCCGCCGCCTGGCGACGCGTCCTGATGCCCTACGCCGGCGACTCGCTGGCGGTGGCCCTCGGCGCGTTGGCCGGGGAGGCGCTCGCCTTCCTTCTTCCGCTCGTCCTGCCCGTTGCCGCGCTGGCAGGCGCGGCGGAGACGACGGTGCTGGCCGCCTCGCTGGTCCCGCTCGCGATCCTCGCCCTGGCTCGCCTTGCCCTGGCGATCACCCAGGAGCAGCCGTTGGCCACGATCGCCTGGCATCCGCTGACCGTGGCTGCAACGATCTTGTACCAGGGATGGGCGATCGGCGCGTGGCTGCTTGGCCGGCCGCCGAGCTGGCACGGCCGGACCGTGGATGGCCCACCGCCGCACGACCCGCAGCCCGGTGCCAAGGAGGTTGTTCCGTGAAGGCGAAGACGAAGGCGGTTGTTGTCGGCGCCGGCCTCGGCGGCCTCGCGACTGCGATCCGGCTGCTGGCGGCCGGGCACGAGGTCACCGTCGTCGAGCGACGCGGGCAGATCGGCGGCCGCGCCTCGCGGCTTCGCGACGCCGGCTACACCTGGGACATGGGCCCATCGTTGATCACCCTGCCCTGGCTGCTCGACGAGCTGTTCGCCGTCGCCGGCACGCGGCTGGCAGACGAGCTGACACTCCGCGCGCTCGACCCCTTCTACCGGATCTACTGGGAGGACGATCCCCGCTGGTTCGACTTCGCCGGTGACCGCGACCGGATGCTGGCCGAGGTCGGGCGGTTCTCGACGACCGACGCCGGGCGCTACGACGCCTTCATGGAGGCCAGCCGGCGCATCCACGAGGAGGGGATCCTGGTGGCCGGCCGCCGGCCGTTCCTCCGCGCGGCCGACTTCGCCCCGCTCGTCCCGACCATGGTCCGCCTCGGTGCCCTTCGCACCCTGGGAGGGTTCGTCGCCCGCTACTTCGACGAGCCCCACGTCCGCCAGGCGTTCGACTTCCACTCGCTGTTCATCGGCGGCGACCCGTTCCGGGTCCCGGCGATCTATGCCGCCCTGGGCTACCTGCAGGTCGCCGACGGAGTCTGGTACGCCGACGGCGGGGTGTACGCGCTGGTCGAGGCGCTCGGCCGCCTTGTGGAGCGCGGCGGCGGGACCATCGTCACCGGCCGGCGAGTCGAGGCAATCGAGACGGTCGACCGGCGGGTGCGCGGCGTGCGACTGGCCGGGGGCGAGCGTATCGAGGCCGACCTGATCGTCTCCAACGCGGACGCCACCTCCACCCGGCGCCGGCTGCTTGAGCCGGCGGTGCCGGACGCGGTGCCGTGGCGCTGGCGACGACCGCGGCAGACGATGAGCTGCTACCTGCTCTACCTCGGGACCACCCGCTCCTTCCCCCGCCTGCTGCACCACACCCTCTTCGTGGGGAGCGATTACCGGGCCTTCATCCGCGACGTCACGGCTACGCGGCGGGTGTCGGATTCGCTCTCGCTGTACGTCCACGCGCCGGCCCGGACGGAGCCGGCGATGGCCGTGCCCGGCGGCGACGCGCTGACGATCCTGTTGCCGGTGCCGAACCTGGCCTCGGGCGACGACTGGTCGGTCCGCGGGCCGGAGCTGCGTGATCGCGTCGTCGCCTTCCTCGAGGGACCAGGCGGGCTGGACGGCCTGTCCGGCTCCATCGCCATCGAGCACTGCTGGACCCCGGCTGACTTCCGCCGCGAGCTGGAGGCCCCGCTCGGCAACGCCTTTGCGACCGAGCCGGTCCTGTGGCAGTCGGCCTACTTCCGGCAGCCGAATCGCGACCGAGTCGTCGCCGGCCTCTACTACGTCGGCGCAGGGACGCACCCCGGGGGCGGCATCCCGGGCGTGCTCCTCGGAGCCGGCGTGACGGCCGAGGTGATCGAGGCGGACCGCCGCGAGGGGCGAGTCGGCGGCGCACTGAACCGGAGGCGCTGATGGACCCGACCCGGGCGGTGGAGGCCGACCTGCGCGTGGTTGCCGATCCGCTCGATCCCGAGGCCGCGGCGGTGATGGCCCGGGTCGCCCGGACGTTCGACCTCGCGGCCCGGCTTCTGCCCCCCGACATCCGCCGCGACGTCCGCCGTCTCTACCTTGTCATGCGCACCCTGGACGACGCCGTCGACCGGAGGTCTCCCGACGCGACCGACCGGATCGCGGCCGTGGAGGCATGGGCCTCGGGCGAAGTCGCGGCGGGCCGCGAGGCAACCCTGCTGGCCGACTTGGCCGCCCGCTACCCTGGCCTGCCCCGCGACGCCGTCCTCGACTTCTGCGCCGGGATGCGCGCCGACCTCGCCGGGATGCGCCCCCTCGACGACGCGGATCTCGATCGCTACTGCTACCAGGTGGCCGGGACCGTCGGCCGGCTGATGACGGCCATCCTGGGCTCGGAGCAGGGCCGGGCCGCCGAGGCCGACCTGGCCGCCCGGGCCCTCGGCCGGGCGATGCAGCGGACGAACGTCCTCCGCGACGTCATCGAGGATGCGCGGGCCGGCCGCGTCTACCTGCCCGAGGACGCGCTGGTGGCCGCAGGGGTCGACCCGGCCGGCGCCGCGGCGCGACTGGCCGACCTGCCCCGGCTCGAGGCGGCCACCCGTCGACGACTGCTGGCCCCCCAGGTCACCCGGGCGGAGGCCGACTACCGGGTCGGGATCGCCGGGATCGGCCTGCTCCGCCACGGACGGCGGGCGGTCCTGGCGGCAAGCCGCCTGTACCGCGAGATCCTGCGCGAGGTCGAGCGCGACAGGTACGGCGCGAGCGGCCGGCGCGTCGTGGTCGGGCGGACACGGAAGGCCTGGATCCTGCTCGGCTCGCTGGTCGCCCGCCCCCGCCCGCCCCTGGCACGCTGAGACCGGGCCATGCTCGACGTGGGCGGCCTGCCGGTGGCGATCGCCGGCCTCGCGCTCGCCCTGGGCTACGTCATCGGCTCGTTGCCGCTCTCCGCGGCCGTCGGACGGGCGTTCGGCGTTGACGTGGCGGCAGGAGGCGAACGCAACCCCGGCTCAGCCAACGTCTGGGCGCTGGCCGGACCCCGGGCCGGCATGCTGGCACTGGCGGGCGACCTGGCCAAGGGCGCGGTGCCGGTCGCCCTGGCCGGCGCCCTCGCCGGCTGGTGGGCAGGCTGGCTGGCGGGCCTCGGCGCAGTCGTCGGGCATGCCTGGCCGGCCCTCGGGCGGCTGCCGGGCGGTCGTGCCGTGGCGACGTTCGGCGGGGCTGCGATCGCGCTCTCACCGCCGGCCGGGGCGATCGCCGTCGCCCTCTGCCTGGTGGCGCTCGTGCTGGCCGGGCGCGTCGCTGCGATCGCGGTCGGTGTCGGTGCGTACCCGCTGCTCTTCTTCCTGGTCGAGCGGGATCCGGCGCGGCTTGCCGCCGTCCTCGTCCTGTACGGCGTCACCCTGGCCCGCTATGTCATCACCTGGAGGCGGCGAACGAGCACGACCGCAGGTTGACCGCGGCCGGGTTCCGGGCGGCAATCACCCTCGGCCGCTCCGGTCCGCGTCGCCCAGCTCGCAGCCGGGCGCGGCGTAGAGCCCCCCATCCGCCCGGAGGCGTGGCGCGAACTGTGAGCGTGACAGCCAGCGCGATGATCCTCCCGGCCACCTCGACCGCCCGACCGCCGTGGTGGTGTACCCTCGGGGCTCCTGCGCCTGCCCGCCGCGGCCGACCGATCGCGGCGCTGGCGCCCGCAGCGGAGGCAGAGCGGCGCGTGATCGATGTCCTGGCGGCCGAACAGAAGCGCGCCGAGGAGGCCGCGCTCCTCGGGCGGATCGCGGCACACGACGAGCGGGCCATCGAGGCGCTCTACCGGCTCTACTCGGGACCGCTCTACTCGCTCGCCTACCAGGTCACCCGGTCCGATCGATTCGCCCAGGACGTGGTCCAGGAGGTGTTCGTCGCTGTCTGGCGGGACGCCGGCCGGTTCGACCCGGCACGCGGATCCGTCGGGGCCTGGCTCTTCTCGCTCGCCCGCCACAAGGCGATCGACCTTGTCCGCCGCGAGGCCACCGTCCGGCGCCACACGGCCAACGTCGACCTCGAGTGGGAAGTCGCGCCCGACGACGTGGACGAGGACGCCTGGCTGCGCGTCCGGCGAGACGCGGTCCGGGCGGCGATCGCCACCCTGCCCGAGGCCCAGCGCACAGCCCTCGAGCTGGCCTTCTTCGCCGGCCTTACCCACGTCGAGGTGGCCGAGAAGCTCGGCATCCCGCTGGGCACCGCCAAGACCCGCATCCGAACCGCGCTGCTCAAGCTCCGGGAGGTCATCGGGCCGGCCCTGTCCGAGGCCGAGGCGGCGACGCCATGAGCCACGACGACCACCGCCGGCTGGCAGCCGGCCGGATCCTCGAAGACCTCGACGCGGCCGAATCGGCCGTCCTCGACGACCACCTGGCGGCCTGCGAGGATTGCCGGACGGAGCTCGGCGCGCTGGGTGAGACGGCGGCCCTGCTTGCCCTTGCCGCACCGCAGCGCCGCCCGCCGGCCTCCCTGCTCGAGCGGGTGACCGCCTCCATCTCCGAGCTCGGTGATCTTCCGGCTGCGCGCCCCGCCACGACCGATGCTCTCGCCACGACCGCCCTCGCCTTCGCGTCGGACGCGGCGCTGGCCTGGTCGCCGCCACCCGGCCTCACCCCGAGGGCCGGGGGAGCGCGGGCGGTGCGCGACGGGCGGCCCGCGGCGGCGGATGGCCGGCCGCGTGACCATTGGCCTCTTCGTACCACCTGGACGGGGCAGCGCTGGACATCGGTGGCCGGATTGGCCCTGGCGGCGGTCCTCGTCGTCGCGGTAGCTGGCTTCGGCCTCAACACCGTCGCGCTGCAAGGGCGGCTCGCCGCCGCCGAAGCGGCCGCCGAGACCGCCCTGGCGGACGCGGATGCCGCCCGCGCCGTGTCCGCGACGGCCCGTGCCGAGGCCGGCCGGGCGCGTGCGGAGGCCGATGCCGCGCAAGACCGGACGGAGGCGCTCACGGCGGAGATGGAGGCCATGAGCAGTGCCGTCGGCGTCGCCATGGCGCCCGGCCATCGAACCGCCGCCCTCACCGCCGAGCCAGCTGCGCCAAGCCTGGCAGCCTGGACCGTGTACGTGCCGGGGACCACCCAGGCCCTCCTCGTCGCCCGCGGCCTGCCCCCGGCCCCGGCCGGCCATGTCTACCAGCTGTGGTACGCGGACGCCGCCGGTGTCCATGCCATGGCGACCTTCACCTGCACCGCCGGCACGACCTGCGTTGTCCCGTTCGGCGTCGACCTGGGCGGCGCGGCGGCGGCCATGGTGACGGTGGAGCCGGAAGGGGGCTCGGCCGGCCAGCCAGGCCCCCAGATCGCCTTCGGCGAGCTCGAGGGCTGACCGGCTCCCCTGCGCCTAGGTTGGCTGCACCCGCTGGCGTCGTCCGTGAACGGTCGCCGCGAACACCCAGGCGAGCATGATCGCGGCCAGGCCGAGGGTGAGGAGCTGCTCGGCGCCGAAGGGGCCCAGCACCGCCGGGTCGCGCCAGGTCGTCGCGACCGCCGCCCGAGCGAGGGCCCAGAGGGCGATCGCCACGGCGAAGAGGCGGCCATCGGCCCGGCGGAGCACGCTGCGGCGCGCGATCAGGATCACGATGACGAGCACGAGCAGGGTGGCTCCCGCCTCGTAGAGCTGCGACGGATGGGCCGGCGTCGCCGGATCGACGCTGCCCCACGGGCCGGCGCCCAGGTAGGCAGTCGCCCAGGGCAGGTCCGACGGCATGCCCTGGCCCGAGCCCCCGAGCGCCATCGCCGCCTTGCCCAGGGCGAGCGCCAGGAGGACCGGGCCGGCCGCGATGTGCAGCCAGCGTCCGACCGGCGCGTCGAGCAGGGCGGCGACATAGACGGCAGTCAGCAGACCGCCCAGCACGGCCCCGCTCAGGCTCAGGCTGCCGAGCGACGGGTCGAGCAGCGTGCCCGGCTCGGCCTGGTAGTAGTCGAGATGGGCGATGCCGTAGAAGACCCGGCCGAGGACGACCGCCCCCGGGACCGCGCCGAGGACGATGAACAGCAGGTCGTCGCGCCGGAGATGCCAGCCCTCGCCCTCGTGCTCGACATCGTCCCGGGGCTCCTCGCCGCCGATCCAGCCCTCGTAGCCCGGCGTCCGTCCGGCGATGACGGCCAGCCACGAGATGCCCGCCAGGACCGCGAGGGCGATGCCGACCGATTCCCAGCGGATGGCGCTGTCGCCGACCACCAGGTACGCATTGAAGTCGAAGGCGATGACGGCCAGGGGTAGCGTCGGCAGGCCCATCACAGCTCGCCGAAGGCGACGGCACCGCGGATCACCGTGGCCAGCACCTCGATCCCGTCCTCGCCGGCCGCCCAGGCATCGGCGGGGACCGCGGTGGGATCGGCCGACAGGACCACCATGTCGGCAGGGAAGCCGAGGGCGAGCCGGCCGGCCTCGTCGGCCGCTCCCGTCAGCCAGGCCCCTGCAGCGGTCCAGGCGTGGAGCGCCTCTGCCACCGACGGGGCGGGCGCGGTCGACAGCCGCCTGCCCGACGGACCGGCATGGCGGAGGGCCGACCGGATCCCGGCCAGCGGCGCGCCCGAGGTGACCGGGCGATCCGAGGCGAAGGCGAACGGCACGCCGGCGGCCAGGAGATCCGCGTAGGGCATGATCGCGGTGCAGCGTTCGTCACCGAGCCGCTGCCGGTACGCGTCGCCGGCCCAGGCCACGAACTCGGGCTGCAGGACAACCGCCAGCCCGGCCCGGGCGACGGCGGCAACCGCGGCGGGCGCCAGCAGGATGGCGTGCTCGATCCGGTGCCTTCTCCCCGCCACGTGGACTGCCCCCTCGCAGGCGGAGAGGACAGCCGCGATCGCTGCGTCTCCGATCGCGTGGGTCGCCACGACCCAGCCGGCCGCGGCGGCCCGTCGCAACCGCTCGGCCAGCTCGGCAGGATCCATCGTCGGGCGACCCGAGCTGCCTGGTTCGTCGACGTACGGCGCCGCCAGCCAGGCATCGTGGGTGGTGATCGCCCCGTCCGCGAACAGCTTCGTCGCGGCAACGGCGAGCCGATCGCGCGCATCAGCCGGGATCCCGCTGGCCCACTCGTCGGGGGCCGGCAAGGGGCCATCCGCGGAGGGGGCGAGCCGGACGAGGCCGGGCATGACGGCGACCCGCTGGGGCAGCGTCCCATCGCCGACGGCCGCGGCGTAGGCCGCCAGCTCGACGGCAAGGGAGCTGGTCGCCCCCAGGTCCGCATCGGTGACCGCCGTGACACCGTCGGCGGCCAGGGCGTGGCCGGCACGGCGCAGGGCATCGGCCGCCTGGCGGGAAGTGAGCTGCGGGAGCGCGGCTCTGAAGAGGCCGTCGGCATCCGAGCCGGTGATGACACCGGTCGGGCAGCCGTCCTCGTCCCGCTCCACGACGGCGTCCTGGTTGGTGGGGGCGACGGTGGGGGGGTCGATCCCGGCCAGCGCCAGCGCCAGGCTGTTCGCGACGACGGCATGCCCGGACCGGTGCTCGAGCAGGACGGGCCGATCGGGCACGGCGCGGTCGAGCTCACCGCGGGTCGGATGGCGGCGCTCCACCCAGCGTCCCTGGTCGTAGCGGGCCACCAGCCAGGCGTCCGGCTCGAGCGCGGCGGCGTGGCGGGCGAGCAGGTGAAGGGCGGCCCGCAGGTCGGGCGCCTCGTCGAGCGACGGGTGCCCGGCCGACAGACCCTCCCAGAGCGGGTGGGCGTGTGGATCGACGAACCCGGGAGCCAGGCAGCGCCCGTGGAGGTCGATCACCGTCGAGTCCGGCCCCGCCAGGGCGATGACCTCGGCATCCGAGCCGACGGCGAGGATCCTGTCGTGGGCGAAGCAGATCGCCGTCGCCCGCCGGCCGGCCGCGTCGGGCAGGTCGGGCCGGCCCAGCGACCGGGTGGCCGCATCGGAGGGCAACGCTCCGGCCAGGGTCAGGACGGTGCCGCCGTGGAGGACGGTGTAGTGGTGGGTCACGGTCCCGGAGTCTAGCCCGTGTGGGCGGTCCGCTCACGGCCCGCGCACGGAGTCATGGCACGCGGCGCCGTCTCGCCCCGGGCAGACCGGACACGCCGAGGCCCCGGCTGGAGACCGGGGCCTCGGACGAAGGCGGCGCGTCGAGGGCGGCTTCGGCCGCCAGTTGGCTTACGGAGTCGCGGCCACGGCCCCGTCGGCCTGGAGCAGGCCGGCGCCGACCGCGTCGCAGGGGACGCCGTCGCAGTCGGTGTCCCACGGTACCGAGTAGAAGCCAGGGCCCGTCGTCGTGTTGAACGGATCCCAGACCAGGGGCGATCCCGTCGGGGCGAGCGGAAGCGCGGAGCCCTCGAGGATCGCCTCGACCTCGGCCTGCACCAGCCCGGGGTTCTTCTGCAGGACGAGGGCGGCGACGCTGGCGACGTGCGGGGTCGCCATCGAGGTGCCGCCGACGTAGTAGAAGTTCCCGGGGTTGCCGCCGACGAGGTCGCCGATGCCGCGCGACCACCACGGCAGGTGGGCGTAGTTGCCGTCGCCGGGGTACGGTCCCCGGACCCACGAGCCGGGTGCGAGGACGTCGAGATCCTGCTCGTGGACATCCTGGCGCTCGCGGCTGCTGAAGTCGCTGACATAAACGTCGTCCACGACGGCGGTTCCCTCGACGGTGTCGCCGGAGCCGGCGTAGAGGGCGGACAGGTTGCCGGCCGTCCCCGTGCCACTGCCGCGGACGTTCTGGAGCCACCACATCCGGTAGCGCGCGCCGTTGGCCGGCGGGTTCCCGGACGCGCCGTCGTCGAGCCACTCGCCCGTCCAGCCGACCGAGCCGGCCGAGATGACCGGCGGGTAGGAGCCGGGCGCGCTCATGCCGAGCTCGCCGTCGTTGCTGGCGGCGGCCACGACGATGACGCCGGCCGCGATGGCCCGGTTGATCGCCGCCATCTCGACGACGCTGATCTCCTCGTTCGGCGCCCCGCCGAGGCTCATGTTGATGACCACGGGCTTGCCCTTGAGCACGCCCTCCTTCAGGTCCGTGACGTAGTCGATGCCGGCCGCGACCATCTCGTTCGTGCCGAACACGACGAGGCCCTGCTTCTGCAGGAGCGGATCGGGGCACTTCGGCAGGGCCGGCATCTGGTAGTCGGACAGCACCTTGACCGGGATGATCGTCGCGTTCGGGGCGATGCCACGGACCTGGATCGCCGGCAGCGCGAAGCCCCCGGCCAGGTCGGCGTTGGCCCTGTAGCTGTAGCCGATGATCGTGCTGGCGACGTGGGTCCCGTGGGTCGAGCCGCGCGAGCCGATGTAGGTCGTCTTGCGCAGCTGACCCTTCTCGACCTCCACGCCGCAGGGGTTCTTCCCGTCGACGGCGGCCTTGAAGTTGACCGGCTGCTCGAAGCCGACGCCCAGGTCGGCGCGCACCCGCGCCTTCGGGAAGTAGTCGGTCCAGTTGGACGTCAGGCCGGTGTCGAGGACGGCGACATAGACGCCCGCGCCCGTCTGGTCCACGTTCTCGATGTCGATGAGGTCGGAGTCCCAGGTGTGGTAGCCGCCGGCCGTCGTCGTCGACTTGGCGAACGGATTGCCGGCAAGGGTTGCCTGGGCGGTGATGAGCACGAGCGCCGCGGCGGCAATGACCGCGAGCGATCTCCGGGGTGTCCTCATGGGCACACTCCTCCATGGGTCGGCCGGCGCTGGGGGCGCCGCGTTTGGTGCCCATCACTCTAGACCGTTCGCGCGCGTGACGGTCCAGATCCTGGTTTCCGCACCGCGGCTGTGGTGCGCGCCGGCACCGGCCGTGGCACGGCACTGCCGGACGAAGGAGCAGCGGTCAGACGGGGAGCGCCTGGACCAGCTCGCGGACGCCCGCCGCCGAACGCTCCAGCTCCGCCTGCTCGTCAGGCAGGAGCGAGATCTCGATGATCCGCTCGACGCCGCGCTGGCCGAGCACGACCGGGACGCCGACGAACAGGCCGTCGATCCCGTATTCCCCACGGAGCAGCGCCGAGCAGGGCAGGATCCGGCGCCGGTCGCGGAGGATGGCCTCGACCATCTCCACCACCGACGCGGCCGGGGCGTAGTAGGCGCTGCCGGTCTTGAGCAGCGATACCACCTCCGCCCCGCCGTTGCGGGTGCGGTCCACGATCTCGGCGATCCGCTCGGCCGGCAGGAGCTCGGTGATCGGCACGCCGCCGACCGTCGAGTAGCGCGGCAGGGGCACCATCGTGTCGCCGTGGCCGCCGAGGACGAAGGC
>JAGDMV010000119.1 GCA_017860675.1 Chloroflexota bacterium | reverse complement strand
GGCGAGGAGGACCGCGATCGCGACGCGCATCGAGATGAGCACGCGCCAGATCGGCTCGGCCAGCCGGCGGAACGGGCGGGCCGCACCTGCCGATGGCGCGGGGCCACCCGGAGCCATCCCCCTGCGCGTGAGGTTCACGGTCGCCCTCGCCTCAGCGGTCGACAGGCAGGTCCAGTCTCGCTCCCCACTCCGTCCAGCCGCCATCGTAGACGGCTACGTCGTCGTGGCCCATAAGGTTCAGGACGAAGGCGAGCTTGGCGGCCGCGATCCCGGAGCTGTCATAGCAGACCAGCCGCCGGTCCCGTCCGACCCCGACCCGGCTGATGAGCGCCCTGAGCTCGTTGCCGGGCAGGAAGCGCCCCGTGCCCGGCTCGGAGGTGCTGGCGACCGGCAGGTTCACCGCGCCGGGCAGGTGACCAAGCCGCCTGGCGTTGCCCTCGTAGCCGCGGTACTCGGCCGGCGCCCGGGCGTCGAGGACCAGCGCCTCGGGCGAGCCGAGCAGGGCGCGCACGTCGGCCGTCGTGAGCCGCACCCGCGTGTCCGCCCGGGGGACGAAGACCGCCGGCTCAGCCTGGGCGGCGGCGTGCGAGACGGGCCGGCCGGACTGGAGCCAGGACCGGTAGCCCCCGTCGAGGATCCGGGCCGATTCGAGCCCGTAGGCGCGGAGGCTCCACCAGGTCCGGGCCGCGTAGAGGCTCGCGGTGTCGTCGTAGAGCACGACCGTCATGCCGTTGCCGACCCCGGCCCTTGCCAGCGCGGCCGCGACCTCGTCCGGGCCGGCCAGCAGGATCGCCCCGCTGGCCTGGTCCGCGCGGGCGAGTGCCCGCCAGTCGAGCCAGGTCGCGCTGGGCACGTGGCCCTCGAGGAAGACCTGTCGCCCGGACCCGTCGGGTCGCCAGCGGACGTCGAGCACGCGGACATCGTGCCGGGCGAGGTTCTCGGCCAGCCACTCGGGTGTCGCCAGCAGCTCGGGACGGGCGTGGGCGCCGGACATGGTCCCTATCATACGGACCGCATGGTCTCCCCCTTCATGCCCGAACCGGACCACCTGGCGGCGATCCGGGACGCCCTTCCGGCGACGCGGGCCGGCATCTATCTCAACACCGGGACGTGCGGCCCGCTCCCGGCCGAGACGGCCGCTGCGATGGCCGCCGTGGCGCAGCGCGAGCTGACGGTCGGCCGGTCGCATCCAGGCGCGTACGAGGAACTCCTCGCCAGGCTGGACGAGGCGCGAGCCGCGGTCGCCGCCGTGCTCACCACCGACGTCGACCTGGTGGCGATCACCCACTCGACCACCCATGGGCTCAACCTTGCTCTCGGCACGATCGCCTGGCGCCCGGGCGACCTGGCCGTGACCACGAACCATGAGCACCCGGGCCTGCTCGCACCGCTGGACGGCCTCCACGCCCGGTTCGGCGTCGAGGTCGTTCGAGCCGACGTCGGCGACGGCGCCGACGAGGAACGCGTGCTCGCCTCGCTCGAGGCGGCCCTGACGCCGACGACCCGGGCGATCGCCGTCTCCCACGTCCTCTGGTCGACCGGCGCGGTGCTGCCGGTAGAGGGGATCGTCACGCTGGCCCACCAGCACGGGATCGCCGCGGTGATCGACGGGGCCCAGGCGGCGGGCGCGATCCCGGTCGCCGTGGACGAGGTCGGGGCCGACTTCTACGCGACCTCGGGCCAGAAGTGGCTGCTCGGTCCCGAGGGAACGGGAGCGCTCCACGTCCGCCGCGACCTGGCGGCGACGGCCACCCCGCCCGTCTCCGGCTTCTTCTCGGCTGCCGAGCCCTACCGGTCCGCACTCGCGCCGGACGCCCGCCGGTTCGAGGCCGCCGCGTTCGGCGCCACGCAGGTGACCGGCCTCGCCCGCAGCATCGGCTGGCTGGCGATGTACGTCGGCCTGCCCTGGGCCACGGCTCGGGCGGCACGGCTTGCCCGCACAGCCGCCGAGCGGCTGGCGGCGACACCCGGCGTGACCCTTGTCACGCCGCGCGAGCGGATGGCGACACTTGTCTCCTTCCGGGTCGAGGGCTGGCCGGCTCCCGAGGTGGTGAAGGCGCTCGCCCGCCGGGTGCACGCAGTGACACGGTCCGTGCCGGGGCACGACCTGGTCCGCCTGTCGATCGGCTTCTTCACGGCCGAGGGTGAGCTCGAGCTCGTCCTCGACGAGATCGAGAAGATCGCGAGTCACGAGCCGGGGACGCTGCCGCCAGTACCGGCGATCGAGTTCCTGGAGGCGGCGCCGGACTGAATCCGGGCGAGCGACCGCCGGCCGTCTGGTGCTCCCTGCCCGCGAGCTTGGAGTCGGCTCGCCCTGCCTGGCTGCCCGCGGGTAGTGGTGCCCGGTCGCACCGCTCAGTCGTCACCCTGCCCTTCGGCGGACTGGTACCATCCCACCCGCCGGGGGTAGGCTGTTGGTCGACCCGCGCCCCGATGGCACGGGCAGCAGAGGTTGATGCAGGAGACCGACGCGCGGTGTCCTCGGAGCGAGACCCCTATTTCGCTTTCCCGGCCCTCCGCGGCGCACCCGCGTACGCCCGCCCGCCCAAGTACGCGGACGACGTCGAGCGGCCGTTCGACCCCGACGACCTGCCGCTGGCGGCGGAGCAGAGCGACGAGGAGAGCGCGCTGTTGCGCGACCTGGGTGTCGTGGGTCGCTACCAGCCGCGCCTGGCGATGGCGACGGTCGAGTCGTCCGGCCCGGGCGTCGGATCGGCGGTCGAGTCTTCGCCCCGCCGCCTGAGCCTGCGCGCCTTCACCGAGCGCATCCGCCCGCGGAGCAGCTGACTCGCGGGCGGCGCATCTGCGCCGCTGCCCGCCCAGTCCGAACTCGATCAGTCCCCGGCACGCCATCGCCACGGGCGCCGTGCCCGGGCGCCCGCCGCCGGCCGCGCACGACGATGGCCCCGCCCCGATGTCGCCGTCGCCGCGGGCGCCGCCCCGGGTGTACCCTCGTCGGGCGCTGGGGGAGTAGCTCAGCGGTGAGAGCAGCGGTCTTATACACCGCGCGTCGGTGGTTCGAATCCACCCTCCCCTACCAGCTCGCGGTGCCGCGAACGTGCATGTCGGCGCCGCCTTCACCCCGGGCCTGGACCTTCGACGACGTGGTGGCTGCGCTCCTGGCGTTTGCGCCCACCGTCGGGTTCGACCGCGCCGTGGCGATCGTCCCGCAACTGGCCGCTGCTCTCGGCTACGATGATCGAGGCCGCGCTCGAGCAGCTGGGTGGCTTGTAGATGGTGGCTGGACGTGGGGCCGTCCGGCCGCCCACCCTGTGATCGGTGAACTCGCGTGACGGCAGGCGCCGTCTGGAACCAGACGGCATGCCATCCGCGTGCGAACCTGTTCGCCTGGGCTTGGCGTGGTCGTGTTCGCAGGGAGGCAGGTGGTCGCTTGTCGATGATGGATGTGCTCGTGTTCCTCGCCGCCCTGGCGGCAATCGGCGTGATCAACGCAGCCCTCGGTTTCTGGGCAGCGAAGGGGGTCGGACGCAGGCGCCTTGCCATTGCCCTTGTGGTGAGCCTGTTCGTGGGCGTGGTTCTCATCGGCCCGCCCGTCGTCGCGGTCTGCTACTACCTCGGCCGGCAACTCAACGCCTAGGAGCGCGAACCGGGAACCACCGGGCCAACCGTTCTTCGTACGTCGCTGCGCCGCCGGCGTGGAGCGTGAGGAGCTTCAGCATCTTCGGCAGCCGCAGGGGGCTTCGTCCTCGCGCGTCGGGCGGGGGGATGGCTCAGGCGGCGCGCCGGTCCGTGACCGACGCTGCCCAGGCTGCCGGCCGCCGGGTGAGCACGGACTCGGGGTGGTCCACCAGGTAGGCGCAATCGCCGCAGAGAGCGATCGGCCCGTCGAGGAGGCTGAGCCGGCGGTGATGGTCGACCCGGCTGAAGGGCTGGTGGCAGCTGGTGCAGCTCGTCGGGAGGCTCATCGTTCGTTCCTGGAATCCGACGCCGGCGCGATCTCCCGTGCCCTCGATGCGTGTCCGAGAAGGAGACGCAGGGGAGGCGCCGATGTTACCGGCGGGCTGTCAACGGGCGCGGGCCAGTCACGCTGACGGCCCGCCGCGGTCGCGCCCCGGATCAGGGGCGCTGGTCGACCACCCAGCCGATGCAGGCGCCGGCGACGGCCGAGGTGCTGAGCGCGGCGAAGGGCGACACGTCAAGGACGAAGGCGGCGATCGCGCCGCAGGCCACGGCGAAGGCGAGGATCGCCCAGAAGGTCCGGCCGGGCCGCGGCGCGTCGGTCACGGCGGAGTCACCGGCGATCGAGAGGCAGGAGTCGGCCGGCAGAGAGGCAGGCGGTCACGCGCCCGAGCGCCGCCACCGAGGGGTGAGTCCCCGGTCACGGCAGACAGGCGAGGAGCACCCGCGCCGGCCCCGCGGCCGCGATCTCGTAGCCCCCGGCGTCGGCCGGGACGACGAGCGTCTCCAGTCGGTCGCGCTCGAACCGCCAGCGACCATCGGTCGGTCCGCCCGTCACCGTCACCCGCCCCTCGGCCACGGTCAGGCAGTGGACCGTTCGCCCTGCCGGATCGAGCCGGACTGACCCGCCCGCGAGGTCGACGGCGTCGAGGGAGAAGTGGGGGCAGCGCACGACCGCGGTCGGGCCTGTCGCCGTCGACGGGTGGACCACGGTGACATCGGCGGCGGGATCGACCGAGGCCTCGGCCTCGGCGTGGTGGAGCTTCCGGCCGGCCGTCGCCGGCCGGCCCCAGTCGTAGACCCGGTAGGTGATGTCGGACGGCTGCTGGAGCTCGTAGATCAGCAGCCCGGGCCCGATCGTGTGCAGGGTCCCGGCCTCGACCAGCACGGCATCGCCGGGCCGGACCCGGTGGCGGGCCAGCCTGTCCTCCAGGGCCGCGTCGCCCTGCCGGATCAGCGACCGGATCTCAGCCGGGTCTTCGCCGGGCCTGACGCCGGCGACGAGCTCCGCGTCGGTGTCCGCCTCGAGCACGTACCAGGCCTCGGTCTTGCCGACCGCGCCCGGGCCGGCGAGCCGGTGCGCCGTCGCGTCGTCGGGGTGGACCTGGACGGACAGCCAGGAAGCGGTGTCGAGCAGCTTGACGAGCAGCGGGAAGCGGCCGGGGGCCGCGGCGTTGCCGATCAGCGCGGCACCATGCTCCGAGGCCAGCTCGTCGAGCGTGCGGCCGGCCAGCGGCCCGCCGGCGACCACGTTGCCGGGACCGGCGATCCATGCCTCACCGATCGGCTCGTCGCCGGGCGGCGCGAGGCGCCAGCCGCCCCAGGTCCGGGGGCGGAAGTCGGGGGTGACGGTGAAGGCCGGGAGCACGACCTGAGCCTACCATGCGACACGGACGGCGCCGGGGGCATGGCCGGCCTACGATGCTCAGGTGGGCAGCTTCGTCCATATCCCCCTCCGCGGCGTCTCGGTGCTCGATGCCGGCAGCTCGCTCTATCTCGGCCCGGACGCGCCGGTCCCGACGGTCCGGGCGTTCCGGGCGACCCCGGCGGCGGGGCAGAGCGCCCGCCCGGGTACGCTCGCCCCGCCCGTCCTCCTCGTCCATGGCGCCTGGGGCCTGGACCGCGCGATCTGCGACGTGGCCGACGCGCTCGCCGCCGTCGGGTCGGTGGTGCTCGTGCCCGACCTGGCCGGCGGCCGCCGTCCGTCCAGCCCGGATGCCGCCGCCGCGCTCCTCGCCGGTCTCGACCCGGACGACGCGATCGGTGGACGTGGCCGGCTTCGGTGGAGGGGCTCCGCTCGCCGCGTTCCTGGCCGTTGTCCGTCCCGAGGTCGCCCGGCTCGTGCTGGCGGGCGGCGACCCACCCAACCTGCCGGTCTCGGCCTGGGAGCCGCTGGAGGCCGACGCGCTCGTGCTGCGCGGCGCCGACCAGGATGGCGGCCCTGCGGCGGGCTGGGCGGCCACGCTTGAGGGGCTTGGGCGCCGCGTCTCGTTCGAGACGCTGGCCGACGGCGTGGTGGCGGACGACCCCGCAGAGCCGGAGGTCCGCGAGCGGATCGTGGCATTCCTGCGGCGACCCGGAGGCGGCTGAGCCTCGGCCGCAGCCGTTCGCGCGCGCCAGGGCGACCGCTGACCCCCGCGGCCTCCGGCAGCTGGCCTGCGCGTGCCCGGCGGCAGACCCTCCGCCGCGACCGGCTGCTAGCGCCGGATCCCGGCCGCCCGCGCCAGCCGGACGGCCTCGGCCGGCGTCCCGGCGAACGGCTCGCCATGGCCGGGCAGGACGATCGAGGCCGGCAGCTCCTCGAGGCGCGCCAGCGAGGCAAGCGTTCGGTCGACGTCGGTCTGGAACGGGCTCAGCTGGGGCCCTCGGCCGCCCGTCACCGGCGACCAGGTGGAGATGGCGTCGCCCACGATCAGCGCGTCCCGTGATGGCAGGTGGAAGGCGCAGTGGCCGGGCGAGTGGCCGGGCGTGAACACGACCCGCGGCGAGCCGGGCAGGTCCAGGACGTCCCCGTCGGCGAAGGTCGTCGCCTCGGCGACCGGGGGCAGCTTCGTCCCACCCTTGCGCAGCGCGTAGGCCGCGACTCCGAGCAACGTTCGGGTCAGCCCAGGCGGTCCGCCACCCGGCGGCCGCTTCCCTGCCAGCAGGAACGGCAGGTCATCGACATGGATCTGGACCTTCGCCGGGGCCTCGCGCCGCAGCCGCTCGGCTAGGCCCACGTGGTCGCTGTGGGCGTGGGTGAGCAGGACGGCATCAACGTCGCCGAGCGTCCGCCCGATCCGGCCCAGCCCGGCCAGGAGCAGCCCCCAGTTGCCCGGCATGCCGCTGTCGATGACGACGACCCGGCCCGCCTCCTCGACCAGGAAGAAGTTGACGAACCGCTCGTTGATCCGCTCGATCCCCGCCGCGACCTGCATCGGGGCAGCATACGGCCGCGCCGCCGCGAGCCCTCCCAGGCGATCCGTCCGACCGCCCTCGGCCCGCCTAACGGAAGAGCAGAGCCAGCCCGGCCAGGGCCGGACGCCGGCCGGCCCGTCGACGGCCAGCCAGCATCGCCCGGACGATCGGGGCCGCATCGGGCGGCCGGAGCCTTGCCGACCGGCCCGATCGTTCAGTCATGACCCGCTGGGTTGCGGACGAGGTCCGGGGCGGGATCACGACCGTCAGGCGGACGTCGCCGGGCGCGGCGCGCAGCTCCTCCGCCAGCGCCTCCGCCCATGCCCAGAGCGCGCCCTGCGGTGCCGACAGGTCGCCCAGCCCGGCGAGGCCGAGGCGGCCGTTCTGGCCGACCAGCACGCCGATGCGGCCGCTGCCCCGAACGCGCATCGCCGCGGCGACCGACCCGATCAGCTCCGCCTTCGC
This sequence comes from Chloroflexota bacterium, assembly GCA_017860675.1. Lineage (GTDB taxonomy): Bacteria > Chloroflexota > Limnocylindria > Limnocylindrales > CSP1-4 > CTSoil-043. Next base: position 1,713 of record JAGDMV010000119.1, on the reverse strand, counting down.
CAGGAAGTCGGCCCGGACCAGCGCCTCGCGACTGCCCTCGTTCGCGAAGGCCGCGTCGACCAGCACGTCCGGCGCGCGTCGGAGCGGTTCGGGCACGTCGGCCAGGAGCGTCTCCAGCGGCGGCACCGGCTCGGCCAGGTCGAGCCGCACGAAGGCGTGGGAGCGGCCCGACCGTGCGGCCTCGGCCGCCAGCTCGGGCTCGGCACGGCGGCCGAGCGCCACCACGTCGAGACCGGAGGCCAGCAGGGCCCGGGCGATCGCCCCGCCCCACGCCCCGGTCGCGCCCAGCACCCAGGCGAGCGTGGCTGCCATCAGTCGGCCCTCCGGAGCGTCGCCACCGCGAACAGGCCCAGGGGCTCGCGCTGGATGGTCACCGGCTCCCAGCCGAACGGTCGAGCCTCCTCGGCGATCTCGTCGGCCGAGCGGGTCACCGCGATCCACGGCTTGCGGTCCCAGTCGACGAGGACGTCGCGCAGCAGGAGGAGGTCGGTGTGGGACTCCATCGCCGAGAGCACCCAGCGGGCTCCCGGCGCCGTGCCCGCCGTGCCCGCCGCCAGCAGCCGCCGGACTTCCGCGATGTCGACCAGGAGGTCGAAGAAGCCCGAGGTGACGAGCAGGTCGGGCTCGGTCACCGGCCAGGTCGCCGGGTCGAAGGCGTCCGACTGGACGAAGTGGATGTCGTCGCGCCCCTCGGCATCGGCCCGGGCGCGGCCGCGGGCCAGCTCGTCGGGGTCGCGGTCGCCCGCCCAGTAGGCAGCGCCATCGCGGGGCATCTCGAAGAGGTACGAACCCGGCCCGGCGGCGAGGTCGAAGAGGACCTGGCCCGGACGCTCGGCGAGCGCCGCCTTCGCCTGCTCGATCAGCAGTCGTCGCCGGCCGCGGACGCCGCGCCAGACGGGGTGGTCGAGCATGACCCGGTCGACGAGCGTCCCGATCGGGGTGATCCCGTGGGCCTTGTCCCGGTAGACGTAGTCGACCATCGTTCCCGAGTTGAAGCCCTCGCGGTAGCCGAGGCGGATGCCGTCCGACAGGCGTCCGCCGGTCCGCATCAGGATCCGCATGAAGCGGTGGTAGGGGGTCATCGGGGTGTCCCTCCGGTCGCGCCAAGCTCGCGGACCGTGCGCCGGATGCGCAGCACGGCGGTCGGGACCGACAGCACCACGATCAGCGCGCAGATCCACGTCCAGTCGAGCGGATAGATGCAGGCGACGATCGCTGCCACCAGCACGATCGCGATCCGGTCCGGCTGCCCCGCGGGGCCTACCGGCTGGGGAGAGCCGCCGGCGACGCCCGGCAGCACGCCCAGGACGTTGACCAGCCAGGCGGAGGCGAGCAGGAGGGCGACCCAGGCCGGGTCTGCCCAGGCGAGCAGGGCGAGGAACAGCATCGCGTCGCCGATCTCCTGGGGCAGGCGGTTGAGGTACGGGCCGATCCGCGTCTTCTTGTTGTAGGCCTCGGCGATCAGCCCGTCCATGACGGTGAGGACCATCCGCCCGGCGATCCCGAGCACCACAAGCGGCCACCAGCCGGCCCAGAGGGCACCGGCCGCCAGTGCCGACGGGACCAGCGACGAGACGGACACCGCATTGGGGGAGAGGCGCCGCACCCACGGGACGCGGTCGAGCCAGCGGCGCAGGGCGTACTTGGTCTGGTAGAGGCCGATGTCGGGCATGGCCGTGCCTCCGGCTGTGGGGCGATGGAGGTGGGGCTCGG
>JAGDMV010000118.1 GCA_017860675.1 Chloroflexota bacterium | reverse complement strand
GCCCGGAAACCGTCCATCCCGATCGTCGCGACGAGCTGCTTGATGACCGCGGCGCCCTTCCCGTAGGTGATCCCGTCGAAGTTGTAGAAGGTCGCGTCGGTGTCGGGGACCGGGCCCCGCACAGGGTGCGTCGTCGCGTACTCGTCGATGCGGATCGCCCACTGCTTGGTCGCGTTGAACGCGCGCCAGGCGGCCGAGAACCGGGTGGCCTCGACCATCGCCAGGTAGGAGACGTAGGTGGCGAAGCTCTCGTTGAGCCACAGGTCGTCCCACCAGCGCATCGTCACCAGGTCGCCGAACCACATGTGCGCGAGCTCGTGGAGGACGGTCTCGGCCCGCTCCATCCGCTGGGCATCCGTCGGCGGGTCGCGGTAGACCATCGTCTCGCTGTGGGTCACGCAGCCGACATTCTCCATCGCGCCGGCGTTGAACTCGGGCACGAACACCTGGTCGTACTTGGCGAAAGGGTATGGCCGGGCGAACAGGTCGGTGAAGTAGTCGAACCCCTGCCTGGTGACGGTGAACAGCTCGGCCGGGTCCAGGTGCCCGGCCAGCGACCGCCGGCACCAGAGCCCGAGCGGAATCCCGGCGTGGACATCGTGGACGCCGACGAACGGGCCGCCCACGAGGGCGAGCAGGTAGGTCGAGATGGGCGGCGTGCGGTCGAAGCGATGGAGCCGGCGACCGGCGGCCACCTCGGTAGCGCTGCCGGGACCGTTGGCGATCACCGTCCAGCCCGCGGGGGCGGTCACGGCCAGGGCGAACCTGCCCTTGATATCCGGTTGATCGAAGACCGGCAGGAGCCGGTGCGCCTCGAACGGCTCGAAGTTGGTGTAGACGTAGCGCCCACCGTCCTCAGGGTCGGTGAAGAGGTGGAAGCCATCCCCGGTCCGGTCGAAAACGTTCTCGTAGACGACGCGGATCTCGGTCTCGGGCTCGAGCGCGTCGCCGGCCACGTAGAGCCGGTTGTCGGCCCGCGCCGGGCGCAGCTGCCTCCCGTTGACCTCGAAACGCTCGATCTCCCCGCCCCGGAAGTCGAGGAAGAGATCGCCATGCCCGGAGACGGGGAAGCGAAGCCGCGCGTCGCCCCGGTAGGTCGTCCCCTCGGCCGGCAGGTCGAGCGCCAGCGAGTACTCCACCCCGGCCACGCGGGCGGCCCTCGTGGACGCCTCGCCGCACGACAGGACGTCGCGGCTGTGCACAGTCTCGTCGGGCATCGTCGCGTGACTCCTCCAGGTGTTCGCCGTCGGCGGGGATCGTAGACGTCGAGCGGATCGGCCGCTCAGCTCCCCTCGCGCCAGGCTGCCAGGTCGATCGGGCGCAGGCGGGGGCTGGGCGTCATCCCCGGGATGCGGCCGCGCTTGGCGATCGGCCTTCCGTCGATCTCCTTGATGTCGGCGGTGAAGTCGATCGGGCCTGCCCCGCTGATGTAGCTGCCGACCGCGTAGCTGTCGGCCGGTGCCCCGCGCTCCCTGAAGTCGCGGATCCGGTCGGGCGTGAGACCGCCCGAGACCACGATCCGGACGTGGCCGTGACCGGCCTGGTCAAGCCTCGCACGCACCTCGCCGACCAGCTCGGCCGTGACCCGGCCGCGCTCGGCGGGAGTGTCCAGCCGGATCCCGTGCAGGCGCTCGCCGAGCGCCTCGGCCACGCGCAGCGCCTCCTCGGCCTCGTCACGGAATGTGTCCACGAGCACGATCCGGGGGATGCCGGGGTCCACGTCGCGATCGAAGGCCAGGGCCGCCTCGACCGTGTCGCCGATGACGAGGACGAGCGCGTGGGGCATCGTGCCAGTGGGGTTGAGCCCGGCCAGTCGCGCGCCGGCCGGCGTCGAGGCGCCGACGCAGCCGCCGACGATGGCCGCGTAGTCGAGGACGTCGGCCACGTCCGGGTGGACATGGCGCGCTCCGAAGCAGATGACCGGCTGGGGCGCTGCGGCATCCACGCACTCCCGGGCGGCGGTCGCCCAGCCGGTGGCCTGGGCGATCATCCCCAGCACGGCCGTCTCGTACAGCCCGAACTGCCGGTACCTGGCCCGGACGCGGAGCACGACCTCCCTGGTCGCAACCGTGTCGCCGTCGTCGAGGCCCTCCACCAGCGTCTCGGCCGGCAGCCCGTCCACCAGCGCGTGGGCGAGCAGGCCTTTCGCCTCGTCGATGCCGCACAGGACCCCCGCGGCGCGGCCGAAGACCTCGACCGTGACGATCGGGTCCAGGCCCTCGCGCTCGAGGATGGTCTGGGCGCGGCGGAAGTACACGTCGGCCGACTCGCCTGACAGGATCCCGTCCGACGGCCGCTGGGGGCGCAGCCTCACAGGCCGGCGTCCCCCGATCGCGAGCCCGGCACCGGGGTCTCCTCGCCGGCGGCGTTGCGAGCGCTTCTGCCCGCCCGGGCGCGCGTCTGCCCGTCGTGCCGCTCGATCGTCGACCCGGTCGCCACCACCCTGCCCGCGAAGTCGGCCGCCCGCACGTTGGGGTCGATGCGCACGTTCCGCCCGATGCGCACGCCGCGCGGGATCACCGCCTGCTTGCCGACGATCGTGATCCCGGTGTTGAGGTGGGTCGGGGTGAGGCGATTCGGCCGGTCGAGCTGGATCCCCTCGCCCACGATCGCGCCTGGCCCGACGACGACCTGCTTGTCGAGGATGGCCCGATCGACGACCGCCCCGGGCCGAACGACCGAGTCGAACATCACGATCGAGTCACGCACCACCGCTCCGACGCCCACGACCACGCCCGGGGACAGCACCGAGTTCACCACCGTGCCGTCGATCAGGCAGCCGTGGCTGATCAGGCTGCGGTGGACCTGGGCGGTGGCCGCCACCCGGGCCGGCGCCCGCTCCTCCGACCGCGTGTGGATCAGCCACTCCTGGTCGTACATGTCCAGGTCGGGCCGGTCGTCGAGGAGGGCCATGTTGGCCTCCCAGTAGGACTGGATCGTGCCCACGTCCTGCCAGTAGCCGTCGAAGCGATAGCCGAAGACCCGCGCCCCGCCGGCCAGCATCGCCGGGACGACGTCGCTGCCGAAGTCCGGGCGCGACTCGGCCAGCCAGCGGTGGAAGGTGCGCTTGGCGAAGACGTACACGCCCATCGAGGCGAGGTCGCTCCGGGGCTGCTTGGGCTTCTCGGCGAAGTCGGTGATCCGGCCCGACTCGTCCATGGCCAGGATGCCCATCCGGCTGGCGTCGGCCAGCGGTACACGGCGCACGGCGATCGTCACGTCGGCCCGCCTGCGGCGGTGAAACGTCACGAAGGGACCGTAGTCCATCTTGTAGACGTGGTCGCCGGCCAGCACGACCACGGTGTCGCCGGCCGCCTGGTCCACCACGCCAAGGTTCTGGAACACCGCATCGGCCGTGCCCCGGTACCAGTCGGAGGCCTTGTTCCGGCCGATGTACGGCTGGAGGACGCGGACGCCCCCGGTATTGCGGTCGAGATCCCACGGCCGACCGCGGCCGATGTGGTCGTTGAGCGAGCGGGGGTTGTACTGCGTCAGGACGACGACGTTGTCGATGCTGGAGTTGACGCAGTTGGACAGGGCGAAGTCGATGATCCGGTACTTGCCGCCGAATGGCACCGCCGGCTTGGCCCGCTTCTCGGACAGGATGGACAGGCGGGCGCCTTCGCCTCCGGCCAGGATCACCGCCAGAGTCCGCTTCATCCACGCTACCTCGTGCCGACCGGGCGCACCGGGCGTCGAGCGATCCTACCATGGCCCCCCGGATCTCCCGGCCCGTGGGTCAGGGGGCTGGCCGTGCGGAGATCACGAGGCGAGCGCGCCGCGGGGCGGCAAGCGGCCGGCACGCCGGCGCGCGCAGGAGCGCCAGCGGCTGGTGCACGAGCGGGCGAGGCAGCGGTCCAGGAACGGCGGCCGGAGCCTCGAGGTCAGACGAACTTGCGCGGGTTCACCCACTCCCCGTTGAGCTGGACGATCCAGTGGAGGTGGGGCCCGGTCGTCATCCCGGTCATGCCCACGTAGGCGATCACCTGGCCGGCCGCGACCGACTGACCGGCGCGCACTCGTGGCGGGTGCCGGCGGTTGTCGACGTGCCCGTACCAGGTGACGAGGTTGGCCGAGTGGGCGATCACCACCACCCAGGCCCCGTCGGACAGCCGCCCGGCGAAGAGCACGACGCCGTCGCCGGCCGCCCGGATCGGACGGTACATCGGGGCGGCGATGTCGATCCCGTTGTGGAAGTGGGAGCAGCTGCCGGTCGACGGCTCGAGGCCGAAGCCCGTGCAGCCGAACTCCTGGGTGATGACCCCCGACAGCGGCCAGCGCAGCGTCCCGCTGTAGGCCGAGGGGATGTTGCCGCGGCTGCGCTGCTCCGCCAGCAGCCGGCTGATCTGGCTGCGGAGCTTCCGCTGGGCAGCCTCGTTGGCCGCGATGGCGGCCTTCAGGCTCGCCTTGTTGGCGGCCAGGCGGGAGTACGCGGCGCGTTGCTTCGCGAGCTGGCGCTTCGTCTCCTTCTGCAGCGCCGCCAGCTTCTTCTGGGCGGCGCGGTACTCCCTCATCCGCGCGTCCAGGGCCCGCTTCTGGGCGGCAGCCTCGTCGCGCAGCTGGGCCGTTGCCGCCCGCGTCTCGGCAAGCATGCCGCGGACGGTGCGGATCGTCTCCCGGTCGCGCTCGATCTGGATCGCCAGGTCGCGGTCCTGGCTGCCGAGATCCATGTATGAGCCGACATCCTCGAGTACGTCGGTGAAGGTCTCGGCCGAGAGGAGCGTCTCGAGCAGCGAGGTGCGGCCGGTACGGTAGGCCTCGCGGATGCGCGCCTCGAGCCGGGCCACCTGGTTGTCCAGGTCGTGGGCCCGCTCCGCCTCCTCGGCCTGCAGCCCGGCGATCTCCCGGTCGAAGATGCCGATCTGGCGGACGAGCTCGGCGTAGGTCGCCTTGACCGCGGCCACCCGGGAGGCGAGACGCTTCACCTTCTTCTGGGCCGCGGCGATGTCGGCGTTGACCGCGGCCAGGGTCGCCTTCGTGTCGGCGATGTCAGTCTCCAGGCCGGCCTGCTGCGCCCGGAGGCGGTCCATCTGCCGGCGCTGGGCCTCGATCTTGGACACCAGCGCCCGCTGGCGGGCCTGTGCGTCGGACAGCTCGTCGCCGCGGGCCGGGGCAGGCCCCGATACGCCGACCAGGAGCGGCACGAGGAGCAGCAGGGTCAGGAAGCGAGCCGGGAGAGCCCGGCGGCGGCCCCGGCGCGCCGGCCCCGCCTCCCACCCGGGCGCCAGCTCAGGCTGGGAGGGGCGCGTGCGGAGGGCGGGTCGATGCATCAGGCAGGCGTCGCCATCGTGCGAGCAGTCTCCGTTTCGGCGCTCCCGGGCGCCATTGCGGCCCTTGGCCCGCCGGTGCGTCGCCATCGGGAGGGCACATCCTCCGGACGACCCGGCTTCGGGCCGGATTGTACTCCAGCGACGCGAGCCCCCGACCCGGACGATCGTCAGGGGGCCAGGAGGATGCCCCAGGCCGCCCCGGCGATGAGGAACGGCCCGAAGGGGACGTACGTTCGACGGGAGATCCGGCGCGCCGCCAGCAGGGCGACGAGGACGATGCCGGCGATCACCAACCCGGCCAGCAGCCCGGTCAGGGCGCGGGGGAAGCCGGCCAGCAGCCCGACGCCGACGAGCAGCTTCACGTCCCCCCCGCCGAAGGCGCCGGCGCCGAAGGGCAGCGATAGCATCCACAGCGCCGCCGGGGGGACCAGGGCCACCGCCAGCGCCGGGCCGAGGTCGTCGCCGACGAGCGGGTTCGCGCCGCTCATGGCGAAGACGAGTGCGGCCGCAGCGAGCGGGAAGGTGAGCAGGTCGGGCAGGAGCCGCTGGTCAAGGTCGATCGCCAGCAGGAGGACGAGGACGGCGAAGGCCGCCGCGAAGGCCGCCAGGGCGAGCGGATCGTCGGGGAA
>JAGDMV010000016.1 GCA_017860675.1 Chloroflexota bacterium | reverse complement strand
GGCAAGCACGATCAGCACCGCTCCGAGGGCGATGATCGCCACCGGCCAGACGATGTCCCAGCGGATCGTCACCACGTCGCGGAGCAGCAGCCACGCACCGATGCCGAGGAGTGCCACGCCGGCGATGATCGCCGGCAGCGGGTCCGGGCCGCGCCCGGCGCGTGCCTCACGGCGGGCTGCCCGTCGGGCCTCACGGTCCGTGCGCTGGGCCGCGTACCAGTCGCCATCCGCCGCACCCGTCGCCGGGCCGGTCACGGTGGTCGCGTCGCCCGGCTGCTCCCCGGCCTCTGCCGTCGACGGGGCGCTGCCCGGGGGCGGTGCCACAGGAGGCGTGCCCTGCCCCGGTCCCGCCGCCGGCCAGCCTCCCGGCTCTTCGGGCACGATGATCACGGCCAGGACGTAGAGGACGGTGACCGGCACGATCCCGGTCAGGAGCCAGACGGCAGCGGCCGCCAGGCGGACGAGCGAGGGGTCGGCGTTGAAGCGATCGGCCAGGCCGCCGCAGACGCCGGCGATGATGCGATCGTCGCGTGACCGGTACAGCCGCTCGTTCATCGACATCCCTCCCGCGGGTTCAGGCTGAAGCTGGCGGCGTTGCCGGTCAGGCTGAGGTTCACCGTGGCCGTCGCCGTGGCGTAGTCCGGGCTCACCCAGGTGTCGCCCTGCTGGACCAGGCCGGCGTCACCGAAGTTGTTGGAGGAGGCGAAGCCGCCGCTGACGTTGAGACGCAGGCCGACGCCGGCCGGCGCACAGAGCTTGACCGAGGCGGCGTTGGCGGTGATGGAGCCGGTCGTGCCCGATGCCGGCAGGACGACGGCGAGCGAGCCGGCGTTGAGGGTCGCCGACAGGCGATCTGCCCGGGCGGTCTCGAGATCGAGCACCATGCTGCCGGCGTTGAGCGTCAGCCCGATGCTGTCGAATGACCCGCCGGCGGGCGCGATCGTCGCCTCGCCGGCGTTCACCGTCGCCCCGAGCACGATCGCGGTCGCGCGCGGCAGATCGATCTTCCAGGCCTGGGCGCCGCCCTTGAGGAAGGAGAAGAACCCGTCGCCGCTCTCCGCGGGCCGGATGGCGAGACGGGAGGCCGTGGATTCGATCTCGGGCGCCTGCCGGCCCTCCGTCGCGTCGGCGACGACCTGCCAGCCCGAGCCGTCGACGGCACCCACCTCGAGCCTGCCGCAGTCGAGCTCGAGGCCGACCGAAGCCGTCGTGGCGAACGTTCCGCTGCGCTCTGCGACGCGCTGGAGGTCACCGGTCGAGCCGCAGGTCGGGATCGAGAGCGGGAAGCCGCCGGCGAACAGGCCCCCCAGGAGCAGGCCGAAGGTGGCGGCCACGATGACCCCGCCGAGGGCGGCGAAGGCCGTCCGGGCGAGGATCAGGCCCGCCCCGGCGCCGATCAGGAGGAGCGGCCAGAGCCGCCACAGGTCGGACAGGGACGACGAGCTGATCCAGCCCAGGCTGACCGCCAGCGGGATCGCACCGAGCACGACGAGGAACACGCCCCAGTTGAGGAAGCGACGGTTGATTGGCATGGGACCCTCCGCGGATCAGGATACCGCCCGACGCCGCCCCGCGAGGGCCTCCAATGTCGTGGAGCCACCGCACGCCGAGGGGCCGTCACAGCCGCCATCGCGGGAAGGTCCTGCTGCCGGCCGGGTGGTAGCCTCGGGGGCGCAGGCCGGCCGGGGCCGGCGGAGAGGAGGGCCGACGATTGCTCCTGCCGGGCGGGCCGGTCGATGCGGTCGTCTTCGACCTCGACGGCGTGCTCGCCGACTCCGAGGTCTGGTGGCGGGAGGTCCGCGACGAGGTCGCGGCGGCTCACGGCCGCGTCCTTGGCCCCGTCGATCACGCCGCCTGCGTCGGCCTCAACACGGCAGGCTGGGTGGCAGTGCTCGCGGACCGGCTCGGCCTCCCGGGACCCCAGCTCCAGGAGGCGGTGGTCGGCCGCCTCGTGGAGCGATACCGGGTGCGTCCCGCGCCCTCGATCCCGGGCGCCGTCGAGGCCGCCCGCCGCCTGGCGACCGGCCGGCGAACGGCGATCGCCTCCGGCGCCCACCCGTCGGTCCTCGCCGCTGCCGTGGCCTCGCTGGAGCTCGGCGGCCTGGTCGAGGTGGTCGTCTCGGCGGACGAGGTTCCGGCGGGCAAGCCGGCCCCCGACGTCTATCGGCTGGCGTGCCGGCTCCTGACGGTGGAGCCGTCGCGCGCCGTCGCGATCGAGGACTCGCTGAACGGCGTCCTGGCGGCACATGCGGCCGGGATGCGCGTCGTCCTTGTGCCGAACCAGCACGTCCCGCCGGCTCCCGGGGCGCGGGAGGCGGCCGACGTCGTGGTCGATCATCTGTCGGAGCTGGCGGTGCCGGTGGCAGGGGAGGGAAGGACGTGACGGATCCCAGCGATGCCTCGCCGGAGCCTTCGTACGAGGTGCGGCCGCGCAGCCGCGCCACGCTCCAGGACCGCCTGCTCTGGGCCGCGAACCGGCTCGTCGTGCGGGCCTGGTTCCGGATCCGCGTCGAGGGGAGGAGGAATCTCCCTCCCGGCGCGGCGGTCCTGTGCTTCAACCACCAGTCATGGGCCGACCCGTTCGTCATCAGCGCCGCCCTGCCCGGCGAGCCGGTGCTCTTCTTCTTCGGCCCTCGCGAACGACGGATGGACAACAGCCTCAAGAACCGGCTCATCCTGTGGACGTCGCGGGTCGTGCCGTATCGACCGGCCAAGGACAACCTGCTGGCAGTCACGCGGCGAGTGGAACGGGTGCTGGCCGGCGGCGCCCGGATGGCGATCGCGGGGGAGGGTCGCATCCACGTCGGCGAATCGGCCCTGCTGCCGCTCGAGGACGGGGCCGTCTTCCTCGCCCTCCGGAGCCGCGTCCCGCTGGTCCCCGTGGCGGTCAACGGCGTCGGCTGGTTGCGCTTCCGGGGGTCCGTGCGGGTGCGCATCGGGCGACCGATCGAGATCGGCGGGCGGCCGACGAAGGGGGCGGTCGACGAGGCGAGCGAGCGACTGGCCTCGGCCCTCCTGGCGTTGACCGCCGACTGGCCCGACGCGGCGCCCCCCGGTCGCTTCGGCCGCTGGCTGACCGAGGTCTTCAACGACTGGCCGGAGGGCGACCGGCCGCCCGTGCCGCCTCGCCCACCAGCTGGATAGATATAGAACGGCTGTTCTTTTGAGCCTGCCCGGGCATGGGGCGGCGAGGCGGTCAACCTGCGATACTCGGCCTGACCGGTCGCCCGCCGGGTGACGGGGAGCGATGCGAGGAGCGCCGTGGGAGCGACGGGCCTGTCGGCCGATCGAGACGAGTACCGGGCCCGCCTCAGTGAGCAGCCCGACGGCCAGATCGACGCCTGGGCCATGGAGGCGATGCGCGACATCTCGATCCGCCATGGCGTCCTGCAGGTCCTCGACGGCTACCGCCGCGCGAGCGGCATGGATGATGATGGCGTGGCGCGCGCCTTCGCGGCCGGGGACGGACCCCCGGCGGCGGTCGGCCGTGACCGGGATGGCCGGCTGATGGTGCCGGCGGTCACGCTCCACTGCCTGGTTACCGGCACGCACGCCGTCGCGCCAGCGCCGCGGGACGTCCTCATCGAGTACCTCGTCGAGAACTTCGACGAGCTCGTCTACATCTGACGGGGACGGGGCGCGCGCCACCCCGACGCCGCCCTCGATGATGACCGGAGGAGGGGACCTGATCGGCGCTCCGAGGGCGGCACCCGGGCCCCGTCTCGGGGAGCAGGCCCTCGGGCTGGCCCGCCTGGTCCATCCGCTGCCCTCGCTGCTCGACGCGCTCATCGTCGCGAGCCTGGCGCTGGTTGCCGGGGCCGAGCCCGCAGCGGCCGGCCGCGCGGCGCTCGCGATGCTGCTGCTCCAGTTCTCCATCGGCGCCGCCAACGACCTGGCCGATGCCCCGACCGACCGCCGCGTGGCTCGCGGCAAGCCGATCCCGGCCGGCACGGTATCCCCCGGCGTCGCCCGGGTCGTGGCGGTCGGGGCCGCCGCCGGTGGCCTCGCCCTGGCGGCCGCGGGCGGTGCCGGCTCGCTGGCCGTGGCGATCGGCGGTCTCGCCGCCGGGCTCGCCTACGACCTGCGGCTGAAGCAGACCGCCTGGTCCTGGCTGCCGTACGCTGTCGGCATCCCGCTCCTGCTGGCGTTTGGCTGGACCGGCGCGGGCCTGCCGCTGCCTGGCTTCATCGTTGGCCTGGCGCCGATGGCCGCACTGGCGGGTGCCCAGCTCGCGGTCGCCAACGCGCTCGCCGACATGGAGCGCGACCGAGCCAGCGGCCTCACGACGGTGGCGACAAGCCTCGGCCCGCCCGCCGCCCGGCGGATGCTCGCCGTCGTGGCCGCGATCCTGGCCGGAGTCGCCTGGCTCGTGCTGGGCCTGGTCGGCGCGAGCACCGCCCTGGTGGCGGCAGCCCTTGCAGGGACGCTGCTCGTCGGCGGAGGTGTCGCCGGCAGCTGGCTGGAGTCGGCGGCGGCCCGCCGGCGGGGTTGGGAGATGCAGGGAGTCGGGCTCGGATTGCTCGCCGTCGTGCTGACGGCCTGCGTCCTCGCTCCCGCGCCAGCCTGATCGCCCCGGGGCGCCTCGTACGCGAGAGCAGCGGGATCGGCCACCGGTCGCGTGAGCCGGGCAGGGGAGAGTCGAGGGCCCGTGAATCGGAACGGGCCGGTCCCGACCCGGGTCCGGCCCGCCCTCGTGCCAGCCGGCGCCGCACGCCGGGTCGTCGTCAATCGCGCGGCCCGCGGCTCCTCATCACCGAGATCACGTTCTCGAGGGTTGCCTTCGTGATCGTCAGGTACTTGGCCAGGTTCTGGCGGTCGACGTCTGATGCATCGCTGGCGAACTCCGGGCTGCGGAGCACGGTGATCAGCGCCGTCAGCGCGTCGGAGAACTGGCCCTTCGCCGTCTGGAGCGCGTTGTCGCCCGTCGGCACCGCGACGTGCGACACGGGCTCCTCCTCAGGCTCCTCCTCGACCGGCTCCGGCTCCATCGCACGGGAGGCTTCGTCGCCAGCCCTGGGGACTCGCGGCGGGCGGCCCTCGATCCGCTCGCGGAGCTTGACGAGTGACAGATCGCCGCGGGCGACGGCGGCAGCCAGGCGCTTGCGCCGCTTCGGATCCTCGACCTTCATCAGCTCGTAGGCGTGCGAGAGCGTGTCTTTGCGCAAAGACACGAGCTCGCGGACCTCCGGCGGAGCATCGGCGAGCCGGAGGCGATTCTCCAGGTAGCCCTTGTCCTTGCCGAGCTTCTGGGCGAGCTTGCGCACGCTGTAGCCGTGGTCGCGGATCATCTTCTCGTACATCGAGGCCTCCTCGAGCGGAGAGAGGTCTTCCCGCTGGAGGTTCTCGATGATCGCGATCTCGAGCGCTGCGTCGTCGTCAAGGTCCTCGATGAGCGCCGGGATCGTGTCCATGCCGGCCTGCCTGGCTGCGCGCCAGCGGCGTTCACCGGCGACCAGCTGGAACTGGTTCGGCCCGCGCGGCCGCACGAGGATCGGCTGGAGGACACCGTGTTCCCTGATCGAGGCTGCCAGCTCGTCGAGCGCGCCCTCCTCGAACGACAGGCGCGGGTTCTCGGGGTTGGGCTCGATGCGGTCGACCGGGACGTTGCGGACGCCCAGGGTCTTCGCCCCCTCGTCGGAGAGGAGGCTGATGATGGTGGGGGAGAGCTCGCGCTCCTCGGACAGCCGCCGAGCGGCGGCGGCGCGGAAGTCAGGTCTGCTCAAGTTCGACGACCTCCCTCGCGAGCTCGCGGAATGCCCGGGCAGCCTCGCTGCTCCCGGCGTAGACGGTGATCGGCCGGCCGGTGAGCGGCGCCTCGCCCAGGCGGACGGTGCTGCGGATGATCGTGTCGAAGACGTGATGGTCGCCCAGCTCGCGCAGCTCCTCGAGCATCTCGCGGGCGAGGATCGTGCGCCCATCGTAGAAGGTCGGCAGCAGGCCCAGGATCCGCAGGTCCCTGTTGAGCTTTGAGCGAATCGTGTTCACGACCTTGACGAGCGCGGTGAGACCTTTGAGCGCGTAGTACTGGGTCTGGACAGGGATGATCACGCCATCGGCGGCGACCAGCCCGTTGATCGTCAGGAGCCCCAGCGTTGGCGGGCAGTCGACGAGGACGTAGTCGTAGCCGGCAATGACCGGGTCGGCGAGCGCCTCTCGCAGGGCGTACTCGCGGCCGATCGCGGAGAAGAGCTCCACCTCCGTGGAGGCGAGCTCGAGGGTCGCCGGCACCACGTCGATCCCATCGGTCGGTGTCTGGAGAACCACTTCGGCCAGGGGGATGCGCGTGTCGCCCAGCACGTCGGCGATGGAGTGCTCGACCTGGCCGAGATTGACGCCGAGACCGACGGTCAGGTTCGCCTGCGGATCGATGTCAACGCACAGGACACGGCAACCTCGCTCGACGAGGGCTCCGGCGAGGTTGATGGCGGTCGTCGTCTTGCCGACACCGCCCTTCTGGTTGGCGATCGCGATGACGGATGGCACCCGGGGGTCACCTCTTCGACTTCGTTGCGCAGGCTTCGTGCCCTCGTCGGCATCGGGCCGCACGCCGGCGGGCCTGCTGAATGCTACCGCAGCGGTGCAATGCTGAAACCCCGTTGTCCACAGGAAGCGTCACTTGTTCACCATTCTGTGGATAAGTCACGCGGTGTGCCCGTTGATGCCAGGGGACTTCGCCGGCCAGGAGTCCGGCCGGCGGGAGCGGCGAATCGCCGCCATGAACGGGTCGCTGCGGCGGTGCAGCCATCTTCGCGGACGGTGCCAGCCGCGCCCTGTCGGGTGGGGGAGCGCACGGCGCTGTCCTTGTGCAAAGACGTGCCGCCGACGAAACGCGTCACCGTACGGACGTGTCCAGGCTCGTGCCCCAGGGTGTCGACATCGAGCACGCTCAGGCGGTCATGGCGACGACCGGCCTTGTTACCGGCCAGCCGAACACAGCCGGCAGCCAGGGTCGGTGTTCGCCAGCGCTCCGAATTGCGGCGTCAGGAGCGGCGCTCGCAGCGGCGACGAGGACGGGAACCCACGCCAGCGAATGCTCCCGTTGCCTGCGCAGATTCCGAGTCGTGGAGTCGCCTGGCGGCGTTGTGCCGGAACAGGCATTCGTCCAGGCCCGACCAGAAGCTGCGCGCGGCTGGTGCTCACGCCTGGCGGCTGACGGCGTTCGCGATGAGCGAGGGCGGTTCGGCGCTGCACTCCTCCTGGTCGGCTCTGACCACTGGCGACACGGCACGCAGCGCGCCAAGGCACGCGCGAACGATCGGAACCCGTTCGCCGGCCGCGGCGCTGCCGGCTGTCTTTGTGCAAAGACGCCCTCGGTCGAGGAGCGGCCAGCCGGGTCCTAGCGCCTGCCTCCCTTCATCTCGCGCGGAGCGCCCGGGTGTCGGCCCGTCGAGCCATTGGCTTGCCCATGCGGCGGATCCCCCGCCGATCGTCCGAGAGCTCGCCTGCCGCGCGCCAACGCCCCGTGCCGGAGCCTAGTGAACGGATGTGCTATAGCCGTTCGGCACGCCGAGCCGCCCCGGGAGGTACGATCGGCTCCAGCGGGCGAGGTGCCCGCGCACCCAGGAGGAACGATGGGCGAGGCATCTGGCGGCGATCCCGGCACGGGCGCACCCGATCCGGGTCGCGACCGCTGGCGGGAGACGACCCGAGCCAGGGCGCTGAGTTCCTCGGCCGAGCGCCGCGAGCGCTTTGAGACGAGCTCCGGGATCGAGCTCCGAGACCTGTACACGCCGGCCGACGTGGCCGGGCTCGACGAGGACCGTGACCTGGGCCGGCCGGGGGAGTACCCCTTCACCCGCGGCGTCCAGGCGACCATGTACCGCGGCCGCCTGTGGACGATGCGCCAGTACGCCGGGTTCGCCACCGCCGAGGAGACGAACCGCCGCTTCCGCTACCTGCTCGAGCAGGGCCAGACCGGGCTGTCCGTCGCCTTCGACCTGCCGACCCAGATGGGCTTCGACAGCGACGCGCCACTGGCCGAGGGCGAGGTCGGCCGGGTCGGGGTCCCCGTCTGCTCGCTGGCCGACATGGAGACGCTGTTCGCCGGTATCCCCCTCGGCGAGGTCAGCACCAGCATGACCATCAACGCGACGGCGGCGATCCTGCTGGCGATGTACGTGGTTGCGGCAGAGAAGGGGGGCGTTCCGCGCGACCGGGTGGCCGGAACGACGCAGAACGACATTCTCAAGGAGTACATCGCCCGCGGCACGTACGTGTTCCCGCCGCGCCCATCCATGCGCCTGGTGACCGACGTGTTCGAGTTCTGCGCCCGGGAGCTGCCCCGCTGGAACACGATCAGCATCAGCGGCTACCACATGCGCGAGGCGGGTGCGACAGCAGCCCAGGAGCTGGCCTTCACCATGGCCGACGCCGTCGCCTACGTCGAGGCGGCCGTTGCCCGCGGCCTCGACGTCGACGAGTTCGCCGGCCGCCTGTCGTTCTTCTTCGGTGCCTGGAGTGAGCTCTTCGAGGAGGTCGCGAAGTTCCGGGCCGCGCGCCGCCTCTGGGCCAGGATCATGAAGGAGCGGTTCGGGGCGAAGGACCCGCGCTCGATGACGTGCCGCTTCCACGTCCAGACCGCCGGCAGCTCGCTCACCGCCCAGTCGATCGACAACAACGTCGTGCGGACCGCGGTCCAGGCCCTCGGCGCGATTCTCGGCGGGGCCCAGAGCCTGCACACCAACTCGCGCGACGAGGCGCTCGCCCTGCCGACCGAGGAGTCGGTCCGGCTCGCGCTCCGGACGCAGCAGATCCTTGCCCACGAGAGCGGGGTGGCCGACACGCCCGACCCGCTGGCCGGCAGCTACCTCGTCGAGTCTCTCACCGACGAGCTGGAGGCGGCTGCGCGCGGTCTGCTGGCCGAGATCGACGATCTGGGCGGGACCCTGTCCGCCATCGAGGCGGGCTTCCAGCAGCGCCAGATCCAGGAGGCTGCCTACCGCTACCAGCGAGCGGTGGAGGCCGGGTCGCGCGTCGTCGTCGGCGTGAACCGCTTCCGCGACGAGCAGGTCGCCACGCCCAGGCTCCAGCGCATCGACCCGGAGGGGGAGCGCCGGCAGGTCGAGTCCGTGCGCCGCGTCCGCAGCGGCCGTGATCCGTCGGCATGGGAGCGCGGCCTGCGGGCGATCGACCTGGCTGCCCGGGGCGGCGACAACTTGCTGCCGCCGATCGTCGAGGCGGTCCGCGCCTACGCCACGGTCGGCGAGATCACCGACGTCCTGCGCGGCGCCTGGGGCGAGCACCGCGAGACCGTGACGGTGTGACGGTGAGCAGGGAAGGCAGCCCGCCGCCCGATCGCGCGAGCCGTCATGCCAGGCTGCCCGGTCACCCGTCGCGCCCCTCGGCCGGGAGCTGCCGATCGCACGCCAGTGAGGTGGGGAGATGACGCACACCGCAGTCCCGTCGCACCTGCATCGAATCGGGCGGGTGCACCACATCGCCGTCGTGGTCCGCGACCTCGACGCCTCGCTCCACTTCTACCGTGACACCCTGGGCCTTGCGCCCGGTCCTGTCGTGCCGATCCCCCCTGACCGGGTGAACATCGCCTTTCTGCCGGTGGGCGACGTGAAGCTCGAGCTCGTCCAGCCGACTGACGACACGACCGGCGTCGCCCGCTTCCTGGCCAGCCGCGGCGAGGGCTTCCACCACGTCTGCTTCGAGGTGCCGGACATCGCCGCGGCGCTGACCCGGCTGGCGATCGACGGGGTGGAGCTGATCGACACCGCGCCGCGGCCGGGGGCGGAAGGGCCCGTCGCCTTCCTCCACCCGCGGAGCTGCCACGGCGTCCTGGTCGAGCTGATCGAAGCCGAGGGAGGACCGGCCTGGGCCTCCCACTACCCGCACGGCTTCCGGGCCCCTGGCCAGTAGCGCGCCCGGCCGGGGCTGCACACAGCGCGGTGTGGCTCGGGGCTGCGTTTGAGCCGGGGCCGGGCCGTCAGCCGCGGTAGCCGGCCGTGCGAAGCAGGGCTGGCAGCTCGGTCGGTGACGAGGCGACCCGGAACCCAGCCGCCTCGAGCGCAGCCACCTTCTCGGCAGCCGTTCCCCGGCCGCCCGAGATGATCGCCCCCGCGTGGCCCATGCGCCTGCCCTCGGGCGCCGTCCGACCGGCCACGAAGGCGGCCAGCGGCACCCCCCGCAAGTGGTCAGCCGCCCAGGCCGCTGCCTCCTCCTCGGCGCCGCCGCCGATCTCGCCGATCAGCACGATCGCCTCCGTCTCCGGGTCGGCCGCGAACAGCTGGAGGACGTCGAGGAAGGCGGTGCCGACGATCGGGTCGCCGCCGATCCCGATGCAGGTGCTCTGGCCGATCCCCGCATCGGTCATCGCCTGGACGGCCTCGTAGGTGAGCGTCCCGGAACGGGAGACGACGCCGACCGAGCCCTCGCGATGGATCGAGCCGGGAATGATCCCGACCTTGGCCCGGCCGGGCGACGTCGCTCCCGGGCAGTTCGGCCCGACCAGGCGTGAGCCAGCCTGGCGCACCAGCTCGACCACCGGCAGCATGTCGAGGGCGGGAATGCCCTCGGTGATGCAGAAGACCGTCCCGATGCCGGCCCCGACTGCCTCCAGCACGGCGTCCGGGGCGGCCGCGGCGGGGACGAAGATGCAGGAGGTGTTGGCGCCAGTCTCGCGGACCGCCTCGACCATCGTGTCGAAGACGGGCACGCGGTTGTCGAGGGCGTGGAGCCCGCCCTTGCCTGGCGTCACGCCGGCCACGATCCGGGTCCCGTACTCGAGCATCTGGCGCGCGTGGAACTCGCCCTCGCGGCCGGTGATGCCCTGCACGACCAGGCGCGTGTCGCGCCCGATGAGAATGCTCACCGCGCGCCTCCGGCCGCTCGCCGGGCGGCCGCCACGGCCTTGCCGGCCGCCTCGTCGAGGGTCGCCGCCGTCTCGAAGCTGGCCTCGTGGAGGAGCCGGGCCGCCTCGGCTGCGTTCGTGCCGACGATGCGAACGACCATGGGCACGTCGCGCTCTTGCCGGTTGCGCGCCTCGATCAGGCCGCGGGCCACCTCGTCGCCGCGGGTGATGCCGCCGAAGATGTTGACCAGGATCGCCTCTACCTTGGGGTCGCCGAGGATGAGGCGCATCGCCGCCGCCACGCGGTCGGCCTTGGCCCCGCCGCCGATATCAAGGAAGTTGGCCGGCTCCCCGCCCGCCTGCTTGACCAGGTCCATCGTGGTCATCGCCAGGCCGGCCCCGTTCACCATGCAGCCGATGGTGCCGTCGAGGTGGATGAAGCTGATGTCGTAGTGGCGCGCCTCGGCGTCGGCCGGGTCCTCCTCGTCGAGGTCGCGCAGGCGCTCGAGCTCCGGGTGGCGGGGCAGGGCGGAGTCGTCGAGGGTGATCTTGGCGTCGAGGCAGGCGAGCCGCTCGACGTGGCCCTCGGGACCGGGCTCGCGGACGACAGCCAGCGGGTTCACCTCCACCAGGTCGGCGTCGTTCGCCGCCATCAGCGCGATCAATCCCCGGGCGATCCGCACGAATTCCCGCAGGTGCGGGCCGCCGAGGCCGACGGCGAAGGCGAGCTCGCGGGCCTGGTAGTCGTGCAGTCCGAGGAAGGGGTGGGCGGCGACGCGGTGGATCGCCGCGGGGGTGACGCGAGCCACCTCCTCGATCTCGACCCCGCCCTCGGCTGAGGCCATCATCACGATCCGGCGGCTGGCCCGGTCCAGGATCGCCCCGAGGTAGTACTCGCGGACGATCATGGCGGCGGGCCCGACGAGGACCTTGCGGACGAGGCTGCCCTTGATGTCCATGCCGAGGATCCGGCCGGCCACCTCCTCCGCCTCGGCCGGCGTGCCGGCCAGCTTCACGCCGCCGGCCTTGCCCCGTCCCCCGACGAGGACCTGGGCCTTGACCACGACGCGCCGCGTGCCCTCGGCCATGAACTTCGCGGCGGCCTCGCCTGCCTCTTCCGGGGTCCGGGCCACGGCCCACGGGGGGACGGGCAGGCCCTGGGCCACCAGCAGCATCTTGGCGTCGGCCTCGTGGAGCTTCACTCAGGGGGCTCCCGGTTCGATGGCGAATCGCGATCGCGAGCGCGTCGATGGTAGCGCGTGGGACCGACCGACGCGGTCGCTCGGGCGCCGCACGCATTCGGCCCCGTGCCAGGGCGTGCAGATAGCAGCGGCCGGCACGGAAGGACCCGCGCCGAGCTGGCCGAGCGGGGAGACCTGGAGGCTGCCGACACCGCGACAACCCGAGCCCTGCGCATTGCGCTCAGTGCCGTGGACGCGTAGCCCCCGCCGGCTGGCACGCCGGTGACTACAATCGGGCAGCATCCGCGCCCGGCGTGAGGGCGCGGGCAGCCGGCGGCCGTTGCCTCGAAAGGGCCGGCCGTCCGCGACCGGGCCCGGCGTCCCCGCCGAAGCCCTGCACGGAGGACGACTCGCCGGTGGAGTACGTGCAGTACCGCGGCGGCGCGGGGATGCTCGCCTGGGCGTTCCACCGGGTCTCGGGCGTCGCCGTCTGGGCGTTCATCCTCCTCCACGTCCTCGACATCTGGCTGGCCGGCGCCAACCGTGCCCTGTACGACGAGGTGCTGCAGCTCTACGCGAGCCCCATCGGGCGGGTCGGGGAGACCCTCCTCGGGGCAGCTGTCCTCTACCACGCGCTCAACGGCCTGCGCGTGATCGTCATGGACTTCTGGCCGGCGACGGCCCGCCACCAGCGGCGCCTGTGGTACCTCGTCTGGGTGGCGTTCTTCGTCGTCGGGCTGCCGGTCGCCTGGGTCATCCTCAGCCCGATCTGGGCGGCAGGCGGGTGATGGCCAGCGTCACCCGGGCCGGTCGCGCCCGGCCCACCTCCGGCGGCCTCGAGCTGGCGGTCTGGTACCTGATCCGCCTGACCGGGCTGGGCCTGTTCGTCCTCGCCCTCAGCCACTTCCTGATCACCCATGTCGTCTACGACCCGGTCGAGCAGACCGGGGAGTGGATCGTCGAGGAGCGCTGGGGGAGCCTGCTCTGGCGGACGGTGGACTGGCTGATGCTGTCGATGGTCATCTTCCACAGCTTCATGGGCGTACGGACCGTCCTCCGCGACTACACCGGCGGCATGCTCCGGGCGGCGCTGACGATGACCCTCTACCTCGTCGGGATCGTCCTGTTCGCCCTCGGGACGATGGCCGTGGCCACCATGTCGGCCCCGGTCCCCTGAGGCGGCCCGATGCGGATCGACCACGACGCACTGATCGTGGGCGCCGGCGGCGCCGGCCTCTATGCCGCCCTCGAGCTGTCACGGGCCGGGGTCGACACCGCGGTCCTGACCAAGCTGTACCCGACCCGCTCCCATACCGGCACGGCCCAGGGTGGGATCTGCGCCGCTCTCGGCAACCTCGAGGAGGACCGCTGGGAGTGGCACATGTTCGACACGGTCAAGGGCGGCGACTACCTCGTCGACCAGGACGCGGCCGAGGTGCTGGCCCGCGAGGCGATCGAGACCGTCGTCGAGCTCGAGCACCTGGGCCTGCCCTTCAACCGCACCCCCGACGGGCGGATCGACCAGCGGCGCTTCGGCGGCCACACCCGCAACTTCGGCGAGGGCCCGGTCAGGCGATCCTGCTATGCGGCCGACCGCACCGGCCACATGATCCTGCAGACCCTCTACCAGCAGTGCCTGCGGGCCGGCGTCCGCTTCTACGACGAGTACCACGTGGTCGACCTGCTGGCCGACGGCGGCGACCTGGGCGATGGAGGGCGGGCGGCCGGCGTCGTCGCCTACCGGGTGGCCGACGGGACGCTGGTGACGATGGCCGCGCGGACGGTGCTGCTGGCGACGGGCGGCTTCGGCCGCATGTTCCGGATCACCTCGAACGCCTGGTCGCTGGCCGGGGACGGGGTGGCCCTGGCCTATCGCCACGGGATCCCGCTGGAGGACATGGAGTTCTACCAGTTCCACCCGACGGGCATCTACGGGATCGGGATCCTGCTGTCCGAGGCGGCCCGGGGCGAGGGCGGCTACCTGCTCAACGACGACGGCGAGCGCTTCATGGAGCGCTACGCGCCGGGGCTGATGGAATTGGCCCCGCGCGACATCGTCAGCCGGGCCGAGCATCTCGAGATTCGCGACGGCCGCGGGATCGGCGGGAGCGACTACCTCTACCTCGACGTCCGCCACCTGGGCCGGGCCGTGATCGAGGAGAAGCTGCCCGACATCACCGGCTTCGCCCGGACCTTCCTGGGCGTGGAGCCGCTGAAGGAGCCCGTCCCGATCCAGCCGACGGCCCACTACGCGATGGGCGGTATCCCGACCGACGTCCGCGCCCGCGTCGTGCGCGACGAGCTCAACACCGTGGTCGAGGGCCTCTACGCGGCCGGGGAGTGCGCCTGCGTCTCGGTCCACGGGGCGAACCGGCTGGGCACCAACTCGCTCGTCGACCTGCTCGTCTTCGGCCGTCGGGCCGGCCGCGACATGGCCGCCTACTGCCGGGCCGGCACGGCTCGCCCCGACGTCCCCGACGAGGCCGCCGATCCGGCGCGGGCCGAGCTCGAGGCGCTCGCCTCCCGCCGGAGCGGGGAGAGCCCGGCCCTGCTGCGCAAGGCCCTGGCCGACCTGATGATGGACAACGTCGGCGTGTTCCGGGACGGGGGAACGCTCAGGACGGCGGTCGCAGGCGTGCGCGAGCTTCGCGAGCGCTACGCCCGGGTCCGGGTGAGCGACGCGGGCACGGTCTTCAACACCGACCTGCTGGGTGTCTGCGAGCTCGGCTACCTGCTCGACTGCGCCGAGGCGACGGCGGCCGCCGCCCTCGCCCGGACCGAGAGCAGGGGAGCCCACAGCCGCGAGGACTTCCCCGAGCGCGACGATGCCCGCTGGCTGACCCACAGCCTGGCCTTCCGGGGCGACGGCGGCCCGGTCCTGCGCCACAAGCCGGTGACCATCACCCGCTTCGCGCCGAAGCCTCGGACGTACTGAGGAGGGAGAGGCAGCGGTGAAGATCGAGCTCCGCATCCGCCGCTTCGACCCGGAGCGCGACGACGCGTCCCACTGGGAGTCGTACCAGGTCGAGGCCGAGCCGATGGACCGGGTCCTCGACCTGCTCCGGGCGGTGAAGGAAGAGCAGGACCCGACGCTCACCTTCCGCCGCTCGTGCGCGCACGGGATCTGCGGCTCGGATGCGATGCGGATCAACGGCCGCAACCGGCTGGCATGCAC
>JAGDMV010000117.1 GCA_017860675.1 Chloroflexota bacterium | reverse complement strand
GCGAGCTCCCCGCCACGGAGGTCGATGGGGTGCCCGTGGTCCGCATCGACGACCTCTCCCGCGGGGCAGGCCCGGGGCTGCCGCCGACCGAGGGCCTGCGCTACCTGCTGGCCGACGACACCCGGGTCATCGTCCGCCCCAGCGGCACGGAGCCGAAGCTGAAGGTGTACATGGAGGCGATCGTCCCGGTCGTCGCCGGCGACCTCGAGGCTGCCCAGGCCGAGGCCGCCCGCCGCCTGGCGGGCACGCGAACCGCGATGGAAGGGCTCACCCGGACCTGAACAGCCGCGGCCGGGGCGCGTCGGCCGCGCCTCCCGGCGCTGCACGATGGGCCGGACGTCAGGTCCCGGGTTCAGCCTGCGCGAAGAGCCGTGCCCAGCCCGGGTACGGCCGCAGCGGGACGAGGTCGAAGTCGATCAGGCCCGCCGTGACGAGCGGGAGGCTGTCGACGGCGGCCCGCGCCGCGTCGAGGTCCGCCACCTCGAGAACGAGCACGCCGTTCGCCCGATCGGCCCGGAAGTAGATCTCGCGGATCACGCCGGCCTGGTAGAGCTCCCACGCACGCGCCGCCTCCGCCGGGCGGATCTCGGCGAACCGTGGATCGTCGGCCGCCGCGGTGTCGTACCCCAGTGCCAGCACCTTCATGGGCGTCCCTCCTGCTAGTCCAGCCGCTCGACCTCCCCCTCGCCGCGCGCCCGGATCGTCGCAGATCGAGCGCGCCGCCGCGACAAGGGGATGAGGGGCTGGCCGCGGCCACCGTGACGCGGCGCTCGCCGCCCGGGCACAATCCGCGCGATGGATCCGGTCCCTCGCACGACCACGTCGCCCGAGCCCTCCGGCGGGCCGGCAGCCGCCGAGGCCAACGCCGCGGGCGAGCGCCCCGCTCCCAACCGGCCCCGGCGGGCCTCTGAGCGATCAGTCGGCAGCAACCGCCGCCACCTGGCGATCGTGCTCGCCGTCGCGGTCATCACGCTCGTCGTCGACATCGTCGCCGCCCTCGCGTCCGGCAGCCTCGCCCTGGTCGCGGACGCGGCGCACCGGGTCACCGACGTCATCGGCATCGCCGTCGCCTTCGGGGCGGCCACGATCGCCGCTCGTCCGGCCACCCAGTACCGGTCGTTCGGCTACCACCGGGCCGAGGTGATCGCGGCCTGCGTGAACGCCGGGCTGCTCGTCGCGCTCGGCGTCTTCATCGGCTACGAGGCCGTCAGCCGCATCGCCGCACCGGAGGCACCCGAGCCTGGCCCGATGCTCGTGGCTGCGGTGATCGGGCTGATCGGGTCGGGGACGGCCGCCATCGTCATGCGCTCCGAGCATGAAGGGTTCGCTGCCCGCGGCGCGTTCCTTGACGTCCTCGGCGACGCGGTGGGCTCGATCGCCGCGATCGTCGCCGGGCTGCTCGTCCTGGCCACCGGCTGGGAGCTGGCTGACCCGATCGCCTCGCTGGCGGTGGTCGCGCTCGTCGTCCCGCGCGCGCTGCTGCTCCTGCGGGATGCCGTAAACGTGCTGATGGAATCGTCGCCCAAGGGCCTCTCGTTGCCGGAGGTGCGCGATCGCCTGCTCCGGGTCCCCGGCGTCGCCTCGGTCCACGACCTGCATGCCTGGCAGATCACCGCTGGCCTGCCAATGATCACGGTCCACGTGGTGGCGGTCGAGGGCGCCGACCACCACCAGGTCCTCCACGAGGTCGATGCCTGCCTTGCCGAGGACTTCGATCTCGACCACAGCACGATCCAGGTCGAGCACACCGCCCGCCCGATGGAGCCCGACGCGCACGCATAGGGCTCCGCGCAAGCTGCACCACGCAGCATCTGCCAGCTTCTTCCTCGCCATCCGGCCCGAGTACGTGATCCAGCCACGGCCATCGATCCTCGCGGAGCAGGACGGCCCGATGCCTGGTGGTCCGTCTCCAGCAGCTTCACGACACGCCGATCCTCGTGCCCCGCCGTTCGGCCGACCGGCCCAACCCCGGCGCCTCGAGCGACGCCACGCCGAGTTCCTGCGGGCCAGTTGAGGCGCGTGACACCCTAGCTGGCACGGCCCCGGTTCAGAGTCCGGGCCATGGACGCCCCCGCCAACGTCGTCACTCTCCCAGGCCCGCCCGGTCGGGTGCCAGCCAGCCCGGCGCCGGTCGTTTGCCCGGCGAACGAACCGATCACCGGCACGGCCGTGACCGTCGAGCGCGACCGGATCGTCGTCGAGCGTGTCCTCGTGACCGACGCCAGCCTGGCCGCTTTCGTCGCCGAACGGCCCGCCGAGGAACGCGCCGGGCTCGTCGAGCGCGCCATGAAGATCGGCCTGACGGCGCTGATGGACGCCGGCGTGACCGTGAACGTCGACGCGGTCCGGGCCGAGTTCGCCGCCCTCCTGCGCCAGACCGAGGACGCAAACGCGAAGGCCGCGGCGGCTCTCGATCAGCTCCTCCGCCAGAACTTCGCCGACGGCGACGGACGCCTGCCGCGCACCCTCGAGACCTTCCTGGGCGACCGGGGCAAGCTCCGCACGCTCACCGACGACCTCTTCGACGAGACGAAGCGCGACAGCGCCATCGGCCGGATCAAGACCCTCCTCGGGACCTACCTCGAGGGCGACGGCAGCAAGCTCGCCACCCTCCTCGACCCCACCCGCCTCGGCTCGCCGCTCTTCCAGTTTCGAGGCGAGATGACCGAGGGCTTCGCCAAGCTCAACGAGCGAATCGCGGCGCTCGAGGCCGCCTCGGCCGCGCGCGCCCAGGAGCGGGCGAAGGGAACCGCCAAGGGCGCCGACTTCGAGGACCTCCTCGAGGTCATGCTCGGCGAACTCGCCCGGGGCGCCGGTGACCTGCTCGACCGCACCGCCGCCGAGACCGGCGCCGTGATCAAGTCGAGGAAGGGCGACTTCGTCCTGACGGTCGACCCACAGCTCGCCCGCGGGCGCGACCTCCGCGTCGTCATCGAGGCCAAGGACAGGCCGATGTCGATGCGGGCAATCCGCGAGGAGCTCCGCGAGGCGAAGGAGAACCGGGCCGCGGCCGTGGGCCTGGCAGTGTTCACCCCGGCGCATGCGCCCACCGGGATCGACCCGTTCACCGTGATCGCCGGCGACGTCTACTGCGTCGTCGACCCCGAGGCGCCCGAGCCGGCCTTCTTCTCCGCCGCCGTCCGACTCGCCCGGCTGCTGGCCGTGGCGACCCTCGACGACCGGGAGGTCGAGGTCGACGCGGCCGCCATCGTCCGGGCCCTTGCCGGGGTCAAGGAGCAGCTCGAGTCGATCACCCGGCTCAAGAGCCAGCTGACGTCCATCGGCAACGCGACGAAGGGCGTCTGGACGGGACTGGACCAGCTCCGGGCCGGCATCCTGGCCAAGGTCGCCGAGGCGGAGGCGGAGCTGCGCAACGCGGAGTAGAGCGCGCCACGGGCAACACTCCGGCCGCCAACCGCGACGCCGATGGCCTGCGACCCGACCAGGGCCGGGGCCAGTGAAGTGTCCGGTCAGCGCCAGTGAGGCGCTGGACGATGTGCTCTCAGGACGTCCTGATCGGAGTCCTGCGTGATGATGCCGGCGCGAGCGGCGCCGTGGCGGCGGCTGGACGTCGCGACTCGCGCCTCCTGAGCATCGCTCCCATCAGGACCGAGGTGCTCCGCGGGATGCTCCCCGGAGAGGAAGAGGCGACTCTCGGGTTGCTCCGACTCCTCGACTGGGTCGCCGTTGATACCGATCTTGCAGATCGGGCCGGCGAACTCGGACGGATCTATCGGTCGAGCCATCCGAAGGTCGGAGTTGTCGACCTCCTGCTCGCCGCGGCGGCCGAACGCTTCCCCGGAGAGTTCCTGACCCGCAACGTCCGCCATTTCCCCATGCTCCCCGGGCTCGAGCCGGCGTGCTGAGCCGGTTCCACCGACCGGCCAATCAGGGCGAAGCGGCCCCCCGGAGACGGGCGCGTCGGCCCGAGCGGACGGAGGCCGGGCGCTGGCATGCTGAGCAGACGGGACCGGACCGGCCCCGTGTACGTGTTGCAGCCCGGCGCCGAGCGTCCCCCGCCCTGCTCGCCGTCACGACCGACCCGGAGGAGGGCATGCCGATCCCCTACACCAAGCCGCCCGCCCCCAGCGATGACAAGCGCTGGAAGATCGTCGAGACGCGGATGCGGCGTCACGGCGACCGGCCGCAGGCGCTGATCGAGGCGCTCCACGCCGCCCAGGAAGCCTTCGGCTATCTCGACGACGAGGCGCTCCAGTTCATCGGCGACACGCTCGGGGTACCCCACTCCCGGGTCTACGGCGTGGCCACCTTCTACTCGTTCTTCACCCTCAAGCCGCAGGGCGAGCACACCTGCGTCGTGTGCACGGGCACCGCCTGCTACATCAACGGGGCCAAGGAGATCATGACCGGCTTCGAGCAGCAGCTCGGCGTCAAGCCGAAGGAGACGACCGCGGACGGCAAGGTCTCCCTCCTGACCGCCCGCTGCCTCGGCGCCTGCAGCCTGGCGCCGGCCGTCATCGTCGACGGCGACGTCCGGGGCAAGGTGAGCGCGGCCGACCTCGTCGCGGAACTGGAGGCGATGTGAGCGAGATGCCTGCCGCGGGGCGCCCGACCGGTCGCCGCCGCCAGATCCAGCCCGAGGCCCCCACCGGGCCGGTGCGTGCCTCCGCCCACGTCTGCGAGGCGGCCAGCTGCATGTCGGCCCAGGCGCACGACATCACCCTCCGCCTGGCCGACCTGGTGGCCGAGGCGGGCGTGACCGACGTCGCCGTCAAGCGCACGGGCTGCCTCGGCCTGTGCGCGGCCGGCCCGCTCGTCCGGATCGCCCCGACCGGCCAGCTGTTCGAGCACGTCCGGCCTGACGGGCTCGGACCGCTCGTCACCGCGCTCAGGAAGGCGAAGCCGGGCGCGACGGCCCGCCCGGAGGTCCCGTTCTTCGCTCGCCAGGTCCGCTCCGCGACCGAGAACTTCGGCCTGGTCGATCCCGAGAGCCTGGACGACTACCTCGACCACGGGGGCTTCGAGGCCCTGCGAAAGGTGCTCGGCGAGATGACCTCGGCCGAGGTGCGCGAGGCGATCACCGCCAGCGGCCTGCGCGGCCGCGGCGGCGCCGGCTACCCGACCGGCCTCAAGTGGACGACCGTGGCCAAGGCCGTGGGCAGCCCCAAGTACGTCATCTGCAACGCCGACGAGGGCGATCCCGGAGCGTTCATGGATCGCAGCGTCCTCGAGAGCGACCCGTACCGGATCCTCGAGGGCATGACGATCGCGGCCTTCGCCGTCCACGCCAGCGAGGGCTACATCTACTGCCGGGCCGAGTACCCGCTGGCGGTGGCCCGGCTGCGCTCGGCAATCCGGAACTCCCAGCGCGCCGGCTACCTGGGGGCCGGCATCGCCGACACCTCGTTCAGCTTCGACGTCCAGGTCCGGCTGGGCGCCGGCGCCTTCGTCTGCGGCGAGGAGACGGCCTTGATCGCCTCGGTCGAGGGCCGCCGGGGGACGCCGCGACCGCGGCCGCCCTACCCGGCCGTCGAGGGTCTCTGGGGCAAGCCCACCCTGATCAACAACGTGGAGACGTTCGCCAACGTGCCGACGATCATCCGCCGCGGCCCGGCCTGGTTTGCCGGGATCGGCCGTGGCAAGAGCCGGGGCACCAAGGTGTTCGCCCTTGCCGGCCGGATCGTCAACACCGGCCTGGTCGAGGTGCCGATGGGCATGACCCTGCGCGAGATCGTCTACGACATCGGCGGCGGGATCATGGACGGCAGGCCCTTCAAGGCGGTGCAGACCGGCGGGCCGTCGGGCGGCTGCATCCCGGCCGAGTTCCTGGACATGCCCGTCGACTACGAGTCGCTGGTCGACGTGGGCTCGTTCATCGGCTCGGGCGGCCTGATCGTCATGGACGACACGTCGTGCATGGTCGACGTGGCCAAGTACTTCCAGGACTTCTGCCGCGACGAGTCGTGCGGCAAGTGCACGCCCTGCCG
>JAGDMV010000015.1 GCA_017860675.1 Chloroflexota bacterium | reverse complement strand
AGGCCGGTGTACGTGGCCGGGTTGCTGCGCGGCGTCCGGCCGATCGGGCTCTGGTCGATCTCGATGACCTTGTCGACCTGCTCGATGCCGTCGATCCGGTCGTGGGCTCCCGGCAGCTGGCGGGCGCCGGTCAGCTCGCGGGCGAGCGCCCGGTGCAGGATGTCGGTCACGAGCGTGCTCTTGCCGCTGCCTGACACGCCGGTGACGGCCACGAAGCGGCCCAGCGGGAAGGCGACGTCGATCGCCTTGAGGTTGTGCTCCCGTGCCCCGCGGACGACCAGCTCCCGGCCGCTGCCGCCGCGCCGGCCGTCCGGGATGGGTATGTGGAGCTCGCCCCGGAGGTAGGCACCGGTGATCGAGCGCGGTTCGGCCAGGATCGCCTCGAGCGGCCCCGAGGCCACGATCTCGCCGCCGTGCTCGCCTGCCCCGGGGCCGATGTCGATCAGCCAGTCGGCGGTGCGGATCGTCTCCTCGTCGTGCTCGACGACGAGCACGGTGTTGCCCAGGTCGCGCAGCCGCGTCAGGGTGGCGATCAGCTTGGCGTTGTCCCGCTGGTGCAGCCCGATCGAAGGCTCGTCGAGGATGTAGAGCACACCCACCAGGGAGCTGCCGATCTGGGTCGCCAGCCGGATCCGCTGGGCCTCGCCGCCGGACAGCGTCTGGCTGGCCCGGTCGATCGTCAGGTAGTCGAGGCCGACGTCGGCCAGGAAGCCCAGGCGGGCGTCGATCTCCTTGAGCACCATCCGGGCGATCGCCCGCTCGCGCTCCGTCAGCCGGCCGGGCAGGCCAGCCACCCACGCGAGCGCCTCGGTCACCGACATGACGGTCACCTGCCAGATGCTCAGGCCGTCGATCGTGACCCCGAGCGCCTCCGGTCGCAGCCGCCGGCCGCCGCAGGCGGGGCATGGCCGGCTGACCATGAACTTCTCGATCTCGGACTTGATGTAGTCGGAGTCGGTCTCGCGGAAGCGCCGCTCGAGGTTGGTGACGATGCCCTCGAAGGTGGCCCAGTAGGTGTTCTCGCCGCGATCGTGGCGGTAGCTGATGAGAACCTTCTCCTCCTTGCTCGAGTGAAGCAGGAAGGCGAGCGCGCCGGGCGGCAGGTCGCGCACCGGGGCCCGGATGTCCCAGCCGTGCTCGCTGAAGATCGCCTCCATGATCTTCATCCGCCACGACGCCTCGGTCGGCATCCGCGCCCAGGGCACGAGCGCGCCGGCCGCCACGCTCTTGCCCCGGTCGGGGACGACGAGGTCGGGGTCGACCACGAGCTGGCTGCCGATCCCGGTGCAGGTCGGGCAGGCGCCGTGCGGTGAGTTGAAGCTGAAGCTCCGCGGCTCGAGCTCGTCGATCGTGGTGCCGTCGTACGGACAGGTGTAGCGCTCGCTGTAGCGCCGCTCTTCGAATGGCGATGGCTCGCCGTCGCGGCCGGCGGGGGCGACGACCATCACCCCCTCGCCCAGGCGCAGGGCGGTCTCGATCGAGTCCGCCAGCCGGGCGGCGTCCGGCGGCGGCTCGCCGGGCGTCTCGGGCCCGCGCACGATGAAGCGGTCGACGACGACCTCGATCGTGTGGCGGCGGTACTTGTCGAGCGTTGGCGCCTCGGCCAGGTCGTACATCAGCCCATCGACCCGGACCCGGACGAAGCCCTGCTTGCGGGCCGCCTCGAAGACGCGGTCGCCCTCGGTCTTGCGGTCACGGACGAGCGGCCCGAGGACGAGCAGGCGCGTCCCCTCCGGCAGCCGGTAGACCTGGTCGACGATCTGCTGGACGGTCTGGCGCTCGATCTCTCGGCCGCACTCGGGGCAGTGCGGGTGGCCGACCCGGGCGAAGAGAAGCCGCAGGTGGTCGTAGATCTCGGTGACGGTGCCGACGGTGGAGCGCGGGTTCCGGCTGGCCCCCTTCTGGTCGATCGAGATCGCCGGGGAGAGCCCGTCGATGTGGTCGACGTCCGGCTTCTCAACCTGGCCGAGGAACTGCCGGGCATAGGCCGAGAGGCTCTCGACGTAACGTCGCTGGCCCTCGGCGTAGATGGTGTCGAAGGCCAGGCTGCTCTTGCCCGAGCCGGACAGGCCGGTGATCACCACCAGCCGATCGCGCGGGATGCTGACGGTGACGTTCTTGAGGTTGTGCTCGCGGGCGCCGCGAACGACGATCTGCTCCTGGGGCACGACCACAGTCTAGCCCAGTGCAGGCCCTCGAACACGCGTTCGAAAGCAGGAACCCCGGCGGGATCTCCGCCGGGGTTCGCGGTGACTGGCGCGCCTACGCGGCTACTCGCAGACGAGCCACTTGCCGCCCTCGTTGACGACCGTCATGTCCTGGGTCATGTCCTGCTCGAGGCCGCCCATCC
This sequence comes from Chloroflexota bacterium, assembly GCA_017860675.1. Classification (GTDB taxonomy): domain Bacteria; phylum Chloroflexota; class Limnocylindria; order Limnocylindrales; family CSP1-4; genus CTSoil-043. Next base: position 12,820 of record JAGDMV010000015.1, on the reverse strand, counting down.
CGGACAGCATCCCGAGGGCCATGTCGATCTGAGCGTCGGTCACGGTCTGGCCCTGAGCCTCGGCCGCCTTCTTGACCAGCTCCTTGAGCTTGTCCTTGTTGAACTCGAGCTTCATCTTGCCGCTGACGGCGACGACCGCCTTGTCGCCCTCGCGACTCTTCTCCTTCACGTCGAGGTTGGAGAAGGTGATCTTCATCGCGTCGCCGACGTCGCTCAGGCCAAGGTCGCCGAGCGCGCCGCCGGCGCCGGAGCCCAGCGATTCGAACTGCTGCCTGATCTGGTCCTTCTGGGCCGCACAGGCGTAGTCGGGGAGCTTGTCCCACTGACCGGCCTGGACCGTGTCCATGAGGCCCTTGACCGTCCCGACGGGGTCGGAGCCGGGTCCGCTCGAGCCGCCGCAGCCGGCGAGCAGGGCGACGAGGACGGCGCCGGCGACCAGCCGGCCGATGCGCGATGACTGCATCCCGATGATTCCTCCCGCGAGCTGGGTCCGCCGCGCCAGAGATACCCCGCCGGTCGCTGGACGGACGCCGCCGCAAGTATGCGAGCCGATGGTCCCGCCGTCACCCCAACTGAAGGACCAGCCGGGGGTGTTGCACGCGTCCGCGTGCTGCGCGGGCTGCTCGCCGCGGATATCGCGGACCCGTCGCCGGACGATCCCGCCGCGCTGTGACCCGGCGCATCTTCGTCAACGGCCGGCGCTATCGGCGCGGCCCCCTCCGGCCCGTGCGCCGCCGCACGTTGGGCGTCACCGTGCGGTCCCAGGTCGGCCGGTCCAGCCAGCGGGCCTGCCAGCCGCCCTCGTCCTCGTGCTCGTCGCGCAGGCCCGGGAGCCAGTCGGCGGCCGTGCCCTCGGCGACGGCGGGCTCCTCGCCGGCCGGCACGACCGTCACCGCGGTGACCTCGAGCACGGGGGTCGCCGCGACCTCGCCCACAGCGCCCGGCCGTCCGCCACGCCCACGCGGAGCGGCTGCGGCCGTCGTCGTCACCCCATCGCGCCCGGCCGCCTCGGCAGCTCGGCCCACGGCCAGCGACGCGTCCTCTTCCAGGACCCGCAGCCGGATCGCCTGGATCTCGTCGCGGAGGGCCGCCGCCCGCTCGAACTCGAGCCCCTTGGCCGCCGCCCGCATGTCCGTCTCCATCCGCCGCACGAGGCGCTCGATCTCCTCCCGGCTGCGCGCGTCGAGCCCGCGCGCCGCCCCTGTGCCGTACGGCGCCGTGGACTCGGCCGCGACCCGCAGCCGGTCGTTGAGATCGTGGATCTCCTTGACGATGGTCGCCGGCTCGATGCCGTGCTCGCGGTTGAAGCGCTCCTGGATCGACCGCCGCCGGTCCGTCTCCTCGATCGCCGCGCGCATCGAGTCGGTCATCGAGTCGGCGTACATGACGACCTCGCCGCCGACGTTGCGGGCCGCCCGGCCGATCATCTGGATCAGCGACCAGGCCGAGCGCAGGAAGCCCTCGCGGTCGGCGTCGAGGATCGCCACCAGGGTGACCTCGGGCAGGTCGATCCCCTCCCGCAGGAGGTTGATCCCGACCACCACGTCGTGGACGCCGAGGCGCAGGTCGCGCAGGATCTGGACCCGCTCGAGGGTGTCGACCTCCGAGTGGAGATACTGGACCTTCACCCCCAGCTCGCGCAGGTAGTCGGCCAGGTCCTCCGCCAGGCGCTTGGTCATCGTCGTGACGATCGCCCGCTCGCCCCGCTCCACCCGCTCGCGGATGCGCTCCAGCAGGTCGTCGATCTGGCCCTCAGTGGGCCGAACCGTGATCCGCGGGTCGACGATGCCGGTCGGCCGGATCAGCTGCTCGACGACGCGTTCCGACTTCTCGAGCTCGTACGGGCCCGGCGTCGCGCTCATGTAGACGACCTGGTGGACGGTCGCCTCGAACTCCTCGAAGGTGAGCGGCCGGTTGTCGAGGGCCGAGGGCAGGCGGAAGCCGAAGTCGACCAGGATCTCCTTCCGGGTCCGGTCGTTCTTGTACATGCCGACGACCTGGGGGATCGACATGTGCGACTCGTCGACCACCAGGAGCCAGTCCGGCGGAAAGTAGTCGAGCAGCGTCCACGGCCGGCTCCCCGGCTCGCGGCCCGCCAGGTGGCGGCTGTAGTTCTCGATCCCCGAGCAGAAGCCAAGCTCGCGGATCATCTCCAGGTCGAAGGTCGTCCGCTGGCGAAGGCGCGCCGCCTCGAGGGCCCGGCCCTCGGCCTCGAGCTCGGCGACCCGCTCCTCCATCTCGGCCGCGATCGTCACCTGCGCCGCCTGCAGCTTCTCGCCCGTGGTGACGAAGTGGCTGGCCGGGAAGACGGTCAGCTCGGAGCGCTCGGCCAGCAGCTCACCGGTCAGGCCGTCGAGCTCCGTGATCCGCTCCACCTCGTCGCCGAAGAACTCGACTCGCACCAGGCGGTCCTCGGACGACGGCACCAGCTCGAGCGTGTCGCCGCGGACCCGGAAGCGGGAGCGTGTCAGGGCGGCGTCGTTGCGCTGGTACTGGAGGTCGACGAGGTGGCGGAGCACCGAGTCACGGCGGTAGCGGCCGCCGGCCCGTAGCCGGAGCACGGTTGCCCCGTAGTCGACCGGAGCGCCGAGGCCGTAGATGCACGAGACGGAGGCGACGATGATGACGTCGCGCCGCTCGAAGAGCGCCTTGGTGGCAGCGTGGCGGAGCTTGTCGATCTCCTCGTTCCGGCTCGAATCCTTCTCGATGTACGTGTCCGACCGGGGCAGGTACGCCTCCGGCTGGTAGTAGTCGTAGTAGCTCACGAAGTACTCGACTGCGTTCTCCGGGAAGAAGTCCCGGAACTCGCTGTAGAGCTGGGCGGCGAGCGTCTTGTTGTGGGCCAGGACGAGGGTCGGCCGGCCATGGCGGGCGATCGTCCAGGCGAGCGTCGCCGTCTTGCCGGTGCCCGTCGCCCCCAGCAGGACCTGGTGGCGCAGGCCCCGGGCCAGGCCGTCGGACAGCTTGTCGATCGCCTGGGGCTGGTCGCCGGTGGGCTCGAACGGAGCCACCAGCCTGAACTCGAGCATGCCTCTCAGGATAGCACGGCCCGGAGCGGTTTCGAACGCCTGTTCTCAGTCGTTGGGGGGTCCGGCCGCGTCGCGTCGCGCGAGCGCGTCGGCCAGCGCCGCGGCCACGATCCGCTCGGTCTCCGCGGCCTGTCCGTCGGTGACGATGACCCGGGTGGCCGCCGGCGACAGGCGCAGGACCAGATCCCCCTGGGCGGCGATGCGCTGCTCGATCGAGGCCGGATCGTCACCGCGACGCGCCATCCTGGCCCGCTGCGTGGCCGGCCCGCAGGTGACGAGCCAGGTCTCGTCGCAGCGCGCCGCCAGGCCTGCTTCGACGAGCTTGATCGCCTCGATCACGATCACCCGAGCGCCGGCCGGCTCGGCCTCCGCGAGGCGCGCCGCCAGCATCCGGCGGACGGCCGGGTGGACGATCGACTCGAGATCCCGCAGGGCATCGGGGTCGGCGAAGACGAGCTCGCCGAGCGCCGGCCGGTTGAGCGAGCCGTCGCGCCGCAGGAAGCCCCGCCCGAAACGCTCGATGACGGCCGCCAGGCCCGGCGTGCCGGGCGCGGTCACCTCCCGGGCGAGGAGATCGGCATCGACCACGACCGCGCCGCGGGCGGCGAGCCAGCGCGCCACCGTGGACTTGCCGCAGCCGATCGGCCCGGTCAGCCCGATGCCCAGCGGTCGAGACGTGGCGTCTCGGGTCACGGCGCACCCTCCTCGAGCAGGAGCCAGGCCTCCTCGGCGGCGGCCAGGGCCTGGTCCACGTCGGCCAGCTCGCTCGACACCCGGCGAAGCTCGATGAAGTTGGCGCCGATGCCCGGGTCGGCCAGCGCCAGCTCGAGCTGGGTCTTCCGCAGCCCCAGGCGGGTGAGGTCGCTCTCGACCGCCACCTTCTGGCGCCGGTAGGCATCCTTGGAGAGCTTCAGCGGACGGCCCGGCGCGGCTCGGGTTGCCGGCGTGGACCGCGGCTGGCCCGGTCGCACATCAGCTGCTCCACCGGCCGGTCGCGCCGGGCTCCGCAGCGGCCGCCCGCGGAAGCGCGCCTCCTCGGTGGCGAACGCGCCCGCGACGGTCCAGCCCTCGGCGACGGCGTCCCGCCAGGCACGGTAGCCGCCCTCGAAGGGCACGATCCGGCCGCCGTCCACGATCCACAGCCGGTCGCAGACCGTGTCGAGCAGGCGCCGGTCGTGGCTCACCACGAGGATTGTGGCCGGGGCCGAGCGCAGGAAGGCCTCGAGCGCCTCGCGGGCCGGGATGTCGAGGTGGTTGGTCGGCTCGTCGAGCAGGAGGACGTTCGACGGCAGGATCCCCAGCAGCGCCAGCTCCAGGCGGGAGCGCTCTCCGCCGGACAGGGCGGCCACCTCGGTGAACACCTCGTCGCCACGGAAGAGGAAGCGGGCCAGGTAGGCGCGCGCCTCGCCGGCCGTCATCGGCACCTCCGCCAGCAGCGCATCGAGGACGGTCTCGCCGGGGATCGGCACGTCGCGCACCTGGGAGAGGTAGCCGAGCTGGACGTTGGCGCCGAAGGCCAGTACCCCGTCGCGCGGCGGCAGCTCGCCGGCGATGGTGCGCAGGAGCGTCGTCTTGCCGGTGCCGTTCGGGCCGACGACGCCGATCCGCTCGCCGCGGGCCGCCTCCAGGTGGACCGACCGGGCGACCTCCGGACCTGCCGGGTGGCCGACCACGAGGTCGTCGGCGCGGAGCACCGTCTCGCCGGAGCGCGGCGCGGCAGTACCGAGAGCGCGATCGAGGCGCAGCGACCGGCCGGCCCGCGGGCCCTCCATCCGCTCGAGGTGCTCGAGCCGTGCCTCGTGCTCGTGCATCTTGCCGTGCTTGCGCTGGCTGCGGTAGGTCTGGACCAGCGCCGTCTCCCGAGCGATCGCGGCCTCGCGTTCGGAGGCCTCGCGGCGGAGGCGTGCGTCCCGCTCCTGGCGCTGGCGGGCGTAGGCGGAGTAGCCGCCGCGGAACGCGGTGAGCCGGCGGTCGCGCAGCTCCCAGGTCCTGGTCACCGTCGCGTCGAGAAACGCGCGGTCGTGCGAGGCGACAACCACGGCGCCCGCCCGCCTCCGGAGCGCCGCCTCCAGCCATTCGAGGGCGGCCAGGTCGAGATGGTTGGTGGGCTCGTCGAGCAGGAGCAGGTCCGGGTCGGCGACGAGCAGCCGGGCAAGCGCCGCCCGGGTCTGCTGTCCGCCCGAGAGCGCCTCCGGCGACCGGGCTCGCTCCTCCTCGCTGAAACCGAGGCCGGACAGGGCCGCCTCGACGCGCTGGTCGAGTGTGTAGCCGCCGAGGGCCTCGAAGCGATGCTGGGCCTCGGCGTAGCGGGGCGTGCCGGCAGCCCCCGCGGCCTCCAGCTCGGCCAGCTCACGCTCGAGCGCCTCGACCTGGACGGCCCCACGCCGGACCGCCGCGTGCAGGTCGGGGGCGGATGCGAAGGCCGCGTCGAAGTGGGCCTCCTGGGCGAGCATCCCGGTCGTCAGGTGGCGCCGGCGCTGGATCTCGCCCCGGTCCGGCTCGTCGAGCCCGGCGACGATCCGCAGCAGGGTGGTCTTGCCCGAGCCATTGGCGCCCACGAGCCCGATCCGCTCGCCGATGGCGACCGCGGCGTCGACGCCGTCGAGGATCACGAGGGTGCCCACCTCGCGCACCACTCCCGACAGCCTGACGAGCGACATTAGCGATCGCCTGGGCCGGTCACGGAAGGCCCGCCGGGGTCGGTCGCGCCGGTGGACGAGGGGTCGCCAGATCCCGCCGCGCTGGTGGACGAGGGGCTGCCTGGGCCGGCCGCGGCCTCCCCGGCCACCTGGACCGGCGGACCGGCGCCGGACCCTGCCCTGGCGCGCTCCCGCCTGGTCGCCGCCGCCCGACGCGTCCGCTCGGTGCGCTCGCGGGCGGCCGCCCGGGCCGCCTCCTCCGACGTCAGCCCGAGGGCGCCGGCTGCTGCTGCCTCCGTCCAGCGTCGTCCCCGGGCCCGTGGGGTCCGCTCGGTCGCCAGGACCGCCGTCGCGCCCGGGCGGTCGGCGGCGGGCAGCCGCTGGCACCACGAGCAGAAGTGCGTGGAGCGGCCGCCGAGCACGATCCGCCGGATCGGCCGGCCGCAGCGCGGACATGGCTCACCGGCCCGCTGGTAGACCATGAGGCGCTCCTGCATCGCCCCATCACCGTCGGGCGCGGTGTAGTCGTCGATGGAGCTGCCCCGCCGCAGGATGGCCTCGCCCAGGATCGACCGGAGGGCGCGATAGAGACGGCGCTCGCCGGCAGGGTGGAGCGAGGCGGCCGACCGAAGGGGGTGGACTCGGGCCGCCCACAGCGCCTCGTCGGCATAGATGTTGCCCACGCCGGCGATGAACGCCTGGTCGGTGAGGAGCGGCTTGAGACGCCGGCGGCGAGACCGCAGCCGGGCCCGGAAGGCGCGCAGCGTGAAGGCGGGGTCGAGGGGCTCGGGGCCGACGGCATCGAACGCGGCCGCGCCGTCGCCGGCCACCGCCTGGCCGGTCTCCACGTCCCGGCCGAAGAGCCCCACCCGCCCGAACTTGCGCACGTCGCGGAAGCGCAGCTCGCGGCCGTCGCCGAGAGCCAGGGTGAGCCGGACGTAGGGGTCGTCGGGCGCGCCGGCCGGAACGACGAACAGCTGACCCGTCATCTTGAGGTGGATCGCGAGCAGCACGCCGCCCGACAGGTCGACCAGCAGCTGCTTGCCACGCCGCCCGACCCCCTCGACCCGGCGGCCGGTCACCGCCGCCGCGAACGCCAGCGGGTCACCGTCCCGGACCGTCCGCGGCCAGGCGACCCTGACCCCGACGATCAGAGGACCGGGCCCGTCGTCGGGCACGAGGTGCCGTCGGAGATCGCGGGCGACGGTCTCGACCTCGGGCAGCTCAGGCATCGGACGGACGGTCCCCTACTCCGCCCCGCCCGACGGAGGGTCGGGCTCGAAGTCGGCCGGTGCCGGCCGGGCCGGCTCCGACTCCGGACCGCCGCGACGGACCGGGACCATCGACTCCCAGTCGTCGCCGGCCTTCACCTCGACCGTCAGCGGCACGTCGAGCACCAGCGCGCCCTCCATCGTGTCGCGGACGAGCGGGACAAGCCGCTCGACCTCCTCGCGCGGGGCGTCCAGCAGAAGCTCGTCGTGCACCTGGAGCAGGACGCGGGCCCGGAGGCCCTCGGCGCGGAGGCGCCGGTCGACCCTGATCATGGCGATCTTCATGATGTCGGCGGCGGTACCCTGGATGGGCATGTTGATGGCCATCCGCTCGCCGGCCCCGATCAGTGCCCGGTTGGAGGAACGGAGCTCGGGGATCTCGCGCCGGCGACCCAGCAGGGTCCGCACGGCGCCGTCGCGGCGAGCCTGCTCCTTCACGTGGAGCATGTAGTAGCTGATCCCCGAATAGGTGGCGAAGTAGCGCTCGATGAAGGCCTTGGCCTCGGCCAGCGGGATGCCGGCCCGCGACGAGAGGCCGTAGTCGCTCATCCCGTAGGCGATCCCGAAGTTGACCATCTTGGCCATCGAACGCTCGGCGGCCGTCACCTCGGCGGGCTCCTTGTGGAGCACCAGGGCGGCCGTCTCGCGGTGGATGTCGTGCCCCTCGGCGAACGCCTCGCGCAGGTGGGGATCGCCCGAGACGTGGGCCAGGATGCGCAGCTCGATCTGGCTGTAGTCCGCCGACACCAGGGTCCGGGCCGGGTCGCCGGCCACGAACGCCCGCCGGATCCGGCGCCCGAGCTCGGTCCGGATGGGGATGTTCTGCAGGTTCGGGTCGGACGACGACAGGCGGCCGGTGGCGGCCACCGCCTGGTGGAAGGTCGTGTGGAGGCGGCCGTCGCCGGCGATCAGGCCCGGCAGGGCGGCGATGTAGGTGCTCCGCAGCTTCGAGTAGAGACGCCAGTCGAGCAGCTTCTCGACCATCGGGTGAGCTCCGCGCAGCTCCTCGAGGACCGATGCATCGGTCGAGTAGCCGGTCTTGGTGCGCTTGCCGCGGGGCAGGTTCAGCTCGTAGAACAGGACCTGCTCGAGCTGCTTCGGGCTGCCCAGGCCGAACTCGTGGCCGACCGCGTCATAGATCTCGCGCTCGAGCCGGGCAAGCTCGGCGCCGAACTCCGTGTCCAGGGCAGCCAGCGCCTCGCGGTCGATCGCCACCCCGGTCGCCTCCAACCGGGCCAGCACCGGGATGAGCGGCAGCTCGAGCTCCGCGAACAGGCGGGCCAGGCCGGCCTCCTCGAGCGCCGGCTCGAGCGGGACGCGGACCGCCAGGGCGGCGAGCGCCTCGAGGGCGGCACGCTCGGGCGGCTCGAGCCCGGCGGCCGCCGGCGGGAGCACCAGGTCGAGGCGCTCGGCGACCACGTCGGCGATGCCCTGGCCGCGGAGCGAGGCGTTGAGCAGGTAGGCCGCGACCTGGGTGTCGAAAGCGACCGCGGTCGGGACCGCATCCGGCTCCTCGGCCAGGCGGGCCACGAGCAGCGGCTTCACCTCGTGGCCGACGAGCGGCGTGCCGGCGGCCTCCAGGGCCTTGCGGGCAGCCGTGGCGAGCTCGGGCCCTGGCGCCGTCACCACCCGCCCGTCAGCGCCGGCCAGGGCAAGCGCCAGCGGCGTGCCCTTGCGCGGCCGCGGGTCGTCGGCCGGGCAGGCGACGCCGACCGCCGGCAACGAGGCCAGCCAGGCGGGCAGGGCCGCCACCCCGGCAGCGTCCAGCCGCTCCGCCAGGCCGGGGTCCGCGATCAGCGCCGCCAGGGCGTCGCGGAGATCGCCGGCGGGCAGCGGCGACCGGTCGACCATTGCGGTCGTGGCGCGGTCCGCATCCCTGGGACGGGCCCCAGAGACGGCATCGAAGTCGAGCGACAGCTGCAGCCCGCCCGCCTCCGCGGACCGACGCCGATCCCCGGCCGGCGGGCCGGGAGGCGCCCCGGCGATGGTCCCCGGCGCCCTGGCGGCGCCGGTTCCGGCGGCGGCCTCGCGCAGTCGCGCAGTCGCCTCCTCGGGCCGCTCGCCGCGGAGCGGGGGAAGGCGGTCGACGAGCGTCCGGAACTCGAACTCGCGGAACAGGCGGACGACCGCCTCGCGGTCGTAGTCGCCGATGACGGCCGCCTCGACGTCGAGGGTCACCGGGACGTCGTGCACCAGGCGCATGAGCTCGCGGCTCTCGAGCACCTGCTCCTTCGCCGCCAGGAGCGGCGCCCGGAGCTTCTCCGGCTGGACCTCGTCGATCCGCTCGTACAGCGCGTCGAGCGTGCCGAACGTCCCGACGAGCCTGGCCGCGGTCTTCTCCCCCACTCCGGGCACGCCCGGGATGTTGTCGGTCGGATCTCCCTTGAGCGCCTTGTAGTCGAGCATCTGGTCGGGACGCAGACTCCAGCGCTCCTCGATCCGGCCCAGGTCGTAGACGACCGTGTTGGCCACCCCGCCCCGCAACGAGACCATCAGCCGGGTCCGCTCGCTGACCAGCTGGAGCATGTCCAGGTCGCCGGTGACGATCGTGGTCTCCAGCCCTGACGCCTCGGCCTGGTCGACCAGGGTCGCGATCACGTCGTCGGCCTCGAAACCCTCCTGCTCGTAGACCGGGATGCTCAACGCCGCCACCACGTCGCGGACCTTCGGGAACTGGTCGCGCAGCTCGTCGGGCATCCGCTGGCGGGTGGCCTTGTACTCGGCGAAGCGTTCGTGGCGGAAGGTGGGCCGGCCGAGGTCGAAGGCGATCGCGACCGCGTCCGGGCGGACGTCCTGGATCGCCCGCAGGACGATGTTGCTGAAGCCGAAGACGGCATTCACCAGCTCGCCCTTCGACGTCGTCAGGGGCGTCTCGATCAGCGCGAAATAGCCGCGGTAGATGAGCCCGTTGCCGTCCAGCAGCATGAGCCGGGTCATGGCTTCCGGGGGTTCCTCCGGCAGGCCGCGGCGCATGCCGCGTCACGCGTCAGAGTGTACCGACCGGGAGGGTGGATGCCGGCGATACCACCGCGGCGCTGGGGCGCCGCGCCAGCGGTGGCGTCAGCCGCCCGACCGGCGCAGAGCCCAGCGGGCCGCGAACAGGCTGAGGCCCGTGACCAGGAGGACGATCGAGGCCAGGGCGACGAGACTCGGCCCGAACGGCTGCTGGCCGGCCAGCAGCCCCTGGTCACCGGCGTTCGGGGTCGGCGTTCCCGGGGTCGCTCCCTGGTTCGCCCTGTAATCCTCCGAACCGGAGCCGGCGACACCTCCGGTCGGGACCGGCTCGGCCGCCGGGGCCTCGGGAGCGCCCGCCGGGGCCGCGGTGGCGGCAGGCCCGGAGGGCGCCGCGAGGGTCACCGTCTTGTCTGTCTCGACCGGAGCGCCCGTCGCCATCTCGCCGTCGACCCGCCAGCCGGCATCCCGCGACTCGGGGGCCGACAGCATCGTCGCCGAGCCGAAGAGTGACAGCCCGGGGACCGTCGCCAGGAGCAGTCCGGCCAGCCCGAGGGTTGTCAGGCCGGTGGCCAGCGGCCGGACACTCGACCGGGGGGCGGCCAGCCAGCCGACGAAGCGGCGCCAGCCTGTCGGCCTCAGCCGGGCAGCGTCTTCCTCCGTCAGGCGGAAGTCGCGCCGCCGCGGGGGAGCCGGCATCGCCCGCACCGCCGAGCGGAGGGTGCCGAGGTCCACGTAGAGGGCGGAGCAATCAGGGCAGCTCGCCCGCAGCTCCAGCGCCCGGGCCAGGTCCGGCCCGGTGAGATCACCGGCCTGGAGCGCGGCGATCGCGAGCGCGTGCTCAGCGGCGTGGCGGTCGGGCGGGCTCGACATGGCTCCTCGACGCCCTCAGCCGCGCAGGAGTTCCATCCGGTCGGCCAGCAGGTCGCGCAGCGCGAGCCGCCCCCGGTGGATCCGCGACTTGACCGTGCCCAGCGAGACTCCCGTCATCACGGCGATCTCGGCGTAGTCGTAGCCCTCGACGTCGTAGAGGACGATGGCCGCGCGCTGGTCTGCGGTGATCGCAGCCATCGCTGCCGCGAGCACGCGGCCTCGCTCGCCGGTGAGGGCCAGCCGCTCCGGGTCCGTGTCGTCGCCTGCCGGCGGCTGCCAGCTCTCGTCCTCCAGCTCGGGGTACGGCGAGGCAGGGCGTCGCCGACGAGCCCGCTGGAGGTCCATGGCGGCGTTCACGGCGATCCGGGTGAGCCAGCCACGGAACGAGGGCCCGCGGTAGCGGTCGAGGTTGCGGTAGGCGGAGAAGAATGCCTCCTGGACCGCATCGGCTGCCTGGTCCGGGTCGGGGACCATGCGCACGACGAGCGAGTGGAGCAGGTCCTGGTAAGCCTCCACCAGCTGGTTGAACGCGGCGACGTCGCCGGCCTTCGCCCGCTCGACGAGGATCTCGTCGCGGCGGGGGACCGCGTCATCGGCGGCGGGCGGGCTGGGGTGCTCCACGGTCGGTCGGCTTCTCCCGGACGATCGGACGAAGGCGGGGTGAGCAGCGAGGCGGCGCGAGTCTAGCACCATGGTCCGGGCGTCCCGACGCCTTCTGCCAGCGGGCGGTTCCCGACCGGCACGACGAGGCGATGCTCCGCCCCGGCTGGCACGCGGCGGCGCGTGCTCGGGCGGCGGACCGTCGCTCGGCGCTACGATGAGTGTCGGCGGCCCGGTTCCGGTGGGCACGCCCGCGCCGGAGTGGCGGAACAGGCAGACGCGACGGTCTCAAACACCGTTGAGGGCAACCTCGTCCGGGTTCAAATCCCGGCTCCGGTACCACGGATCTGAGCACGAAACGGCCCCGGTCCTCGTGGCCCAGCGTAGCCCGTGCGCGCTCGACGGGCCGGACGCTTCGCCGCAGTCCCCACTCCGGCCTGCCCTTTCGGGCACGTATGTCTGCCCCGATGCTCCTTCGGCAGGTGCTCCGATGAACCTTGATCCGGGGCGCGCCCTGGCGGACCATCTGCGCATGCGCAAGTGGGAGCGCCCTGAGCTCGAGGCAGGCAGCACAGGTATTCACGCGCAGCGTGCGCTCCCCCGCGAGCACCCCCTCCTGTACCTCCAGCAAACTGCCGGGAACGCCGCCGTTTCGCGCCTGGTCGCGGGGGTGACCGTTCAGCGCGATGGCGACGCGGAGGACCTCACCGCGTCGCCGGAATCTCCGCGGGCTCCGGCCCCGGCTCCGGAGGTGTGCCCAACCTGCGGCAAGCCAATGTAATAGGTCACCGGGAGACAGGACCGACCGGGGTGCCGCAGGGCAAGCGCAACCCCGGCACCCGTCGGAGACGTGCACCGCCATCCCGCTCGACGACCGCTCGCTCACCCGCTCCTCGGGCTGGATGGCCGGCACGAGCTCCAGCTACTTCCGTTCCACCTACCTGCGCTCGTCCACCTACGGGGCCAAGCTCACCCGGACGGGGGTGGTGGCCAAGCGGATCGCGCTGCTCGCCACGACCTGCTCCACCTGTGACTCGGTCAGGGTCTACTGGGGCTCGACACTGCTCAAGACGGTCAACCTCTACTCGGCCGCGACCGTGAACAAGAACCTCATCGCGGTAAGACGTTCACCTCCGCCCGGTCGGGGACGCTCACGATCAAGGTCAGCTCGAGCGGCAAGCGGGTGATCATCGACGGGGTCGCGATCCGCCGGAACTGACGGACTTCCGCACGGGTCGCCCCCGGCTCCGCACCGGGGCGCTCCGCTCTCCTCGGAGGATGGGACGCGCACCGGGCGTCCGGGGGCCACTTCACGACTGACGCCTCTCGACATCGGTGGTAGGGCGGCCCATCCTGCCGCCAGCGGGAGGCTCAGACACGCGGCCCACACACCGGCCGCCGGGACCGCGCCGAGCCACTGGCGAGACCGACCCGCGGGACTGTCTTCTGGAGGGAG
>JAGDMV010000014.1 GCA_017860675.1 Chloroflexota bacterium | reverse complement strand
CGAGGATGCGCCTCGCATCGGCCACGCGGCCGCCCATCAGGGTGCCCAGCCCGACCGCGAGCGCATCCCCTGGTCCGTGAGCACGGGCTGCGGCTCCGTCTCGTCGCAGGAGCGGCTCGCGGACCACAGCGGCGCGGAGGGCGCCGCTCCAGTCCTGGCCTGGGGCCGGCAGCGGGTCGAGCCAGATCGCGAGCATGAGGCGCTCGCGGCGGCAGGTCACCGCCGTGTCCGCCGCCCCGAAGAGGGCCTCGGCCCGAGCGTACGCGTCGACCGCTGCCGCCCAGCGTCCCTCGGCCCGGTGGCGCCTGGCGGTCGCCAGCGTGAGCCACGGGTCGGCGACCAGGAGGGCCGGCGGCAGGGCGTCGATCCAGGCCGACGGATCGGTGGCGAGCTGCTCGCCGCGCTCGCGCAGCAGGCGGTCGACCGTCGTCCACTCCTCGGCCCGGGAATAGGCTGCGAGCGCCTCGGCGATGGCGCCGTCCGCCTCGAGGATCTCGCCGGCCCGTCGCGACCTGGCTCGTGCCGCGGACTCGCCCACGGCCTCGACCAGCAGGCCCTCGAGATGGCTCCGCAGCACCTCGTGGTAGCGATAGGTTCCCTCGTCGTCGAGGGCGACGGTGAACACGCTTCGCCGCTCGAGCTCCTCGAGCATGGCGCGGCTGCCGGGCCGCTCCCGGATGGCGTCACACAGCCGGCCCGATAACCGCCGCAGCACGCAGGTCTCGACCAGGAATGCCCGCAGCTCAGCCGGCAGTTCGGCGACCACGTTGCGGGCGAGGTACTCGCGCAGCAGTCTCCCCGATGCCCCCGGGGCGGACAGCAGCCGGCGACGCTCCTCCGCGGTCTTGCCCCGCGTAGCGAGGTGGAACAGCTGCAGGCCGGCCGCCCAGCCTTCCGTGCCGCGGGCCAGGCGGGTGAGCTCGTCCGGGCGCAGCGCCTCCCCGTAGAAGTCGCGGAAGAGCTGCTCCACCTCCCACGATCGGAAGCGCAGGTCGTCCACCCCGATCTCCAGCAGCTCGCCGGCGACGCGGCGACGGGACAGGTTGAACGCCGGGGTCGTTCGCGAGCCCATGGCGACGGCCAGCCAGGGGGGCGCGTAGTCCGCGAAACGCTCGAGCAACCCCAGCGCGGGTGCCCCGGTGAGGGTGTGCACGTCATCGATGACGAGGAGCACACGATGACCTCTGTGCTCGCCCCCGCGCTTCTCGAGGGCGGCGAGAGCCTCCTCCAGCGAGGTCCACGGTCCCGGCAGCGGGCCGAGGGCCTCGCCGAAGGCCGCGTGGAGGTAGCGGAGCAGGGAGGCCGGTGCCGCGTCCGTGCTCTCGGCCCGGTACCAGGCCACGGCCTCGCTGGCGGACGCAGCCCAGCCGGCGAGCAGAGTCGTCTTGCCGGAGCCCGGTGGCGCGACGATGAGCGCCAGGCGGTGCTGCCAGAGCGATGGGAGGAGGCGGTCGAGCCGCTCGCGCGGCAGGCCTCGCGCACGCGGCACGCGAACCTTCGCGGGCACGATCGTGGCACCCGTGTCAGGACCCGCGGCGTCCCCGCCAGCCGCGCCGACCCGCGGTCTGCCCGCCATCTGGCAATATCGCCTCGGACCGCGTGCTCCAATGCGGAGCAGACGTGCCCATTGTCGCCTGTCGGGGTGGCGGCGGTCCAGCCCCCGGCCCGCCCGCCGATGCGTGCCTGCGCCGCCTCCGCCAGGCAACACGCCAGGAACCAGCGATGACCGTCCGCCGTCCGGTGCCCATGAGATACCATCCGCGCCTGGCTGCCGGCCTTGCCCTGCTCATTGTCGTCGTCGGAGCGTGCAGTGCCGGCCAGCCAGCCGGGTCGGCCTCGCCCCCCGTTGCGCCGTCGGTGTCACCCGCGCCGTCGGGGCCGCTCACCGCGGATGAGGCCGCGACCCTCGTCCTGGCCACCGACCCTCGGTTCTCCGGCATCGGGCCCCTCGATCCGGACCTCATCGGCCAGGACCGCTGGTTCGAGGTCGGACCGGCCACGACGGGCTTCACCGTGACGATCACGATCGGCTGGGGCGACTGCCCGGCGGGCTGCATCAATCGCCACGTCTGGCGGTACGAGGTCGCCCCCGATCGGACCGTGCGCCTCGTCGAGGAGACGGGCGAGCCGCTGCCCGGCACGTTCCGGGCGCCGGTCCCGGGCGAGCCGGGGATCGCCGGCTATGCCCTGGCCGGGCCGGTCTGCCCCGTCGTCACCGACCCGCCCGATCCGTCCTGCAGCGACCGCCCGGTCTCCGGTGCGGTGGTCCTCGTGCGCGATGCCGGCGGGCGCGAGATCGCCCGGGCAACGACGGCCGCCGACGGGAGGTACTCGATCCCGCTCGCCCCGGGCAGCTACACGGTCGAGGCCCAGCCGGTCGAGCGCCTGATGGGCACGCCCGGTCCGCAGCCGGTCACCGTGCCCGCCGACGTGACGCAGCCGGTCCAGGTCGACCTCGCCTACGACACCGGCATCCGCTGACCCGCCGCGCCAGCCGCGACGCCGAGGCCCCGGCCGGCCTCCCCGCACGACCCGCCGCGCCGGGATGCCGCCCGCCTCGTACAATCCGGCGCGATGAGTGAATCCGGACGCCGCCGCAACCCGTTCCGCCCCCGGACCGTTTCCGGTCCCGGTCCCGAACAGGCATCCCCAGCGCCGCCGGCGCAGGTACCGGTTCCGGCCCCTGAGACGACTCTGGTCGAGGCGCAGCCCGCGGACACAGGCGAGCAGGAGCCCTTCGGCTGGTTCCGCGAGGACGCGGCCGCGACGGCCGGCGCCGGGCTCGCAACCGCCACGACCGCTGCGGTCCCTGCCCCGATCACCCAGGCCCCGGAGGCTGCCGAGGCGGCAGAGGCGCCGGCCTTCGACGAGCCCATGGAGACGGCCGGCGCCGCAGTGGCGGAGGAGCCGGCGGAGGAGCCGGCGGAGGGGCTGGAGGAAGCCGAGCTGGTCGAGCTGGCGCCCGGGTCGGAGCCGGCCCCCGCGGCCGTCACCGTGCCCGTTGCCGTGGGCGGTGCAGCTGCCCTCGGTGCCGGCGAAGGACGCGGGCGAGGGTCCGCGGCTGCTCGCCTTCGCACGCTGGTGCTGGCGGTCCTGGCCGTCATCCTTACCGCGGTGCTCGGCTTCGCTGCCGGCACCCTCCTGCCCACGCTCGTCCCGGGGCCGGGGATCGCGAGCGCGCCGACCGCCGAGCCAACGCTCGAGCCGACCGTCGCGCCAACGGCTGAGCCTACGCTCGAGCCGACCGAGGCCCTGACGCCCGAGCCCACCGAGGCGCCCACACCCGAGGCGACCCCGGCGCCGAGCCCGACGCCGAGGGTGATCATCCACGTGGTGAAGTCGGGCGAGAACCTGACGGTCATCGCCGCCAAGTACGGAGTGACGGTCAAGGCGATCCAGGAGCTGAACGGGATCACGAACCCGAACAAGATCATCCCCGGCCAGAAGCTGAAGATCCCGCCGAAGTCGTAGGCGTCCTGCCCGCCGGCGCTACGGGGCCTCCAGCCCGTGGGACTCCAGGAACGGCACGTCCGCGAGGACCTCCGTGGTCCGGCCATCCCGCACCACCAGCCCGTCGTCCATCACCACCACCCGGGGGAACACCTCCGCCACCAGGCGCATGTCGTGGGTCGAGACGAAGAGCGTCTGGGGAAGGCGCCCCAGGAGCGAGATCAGCTCGCGGCGTCCCCGGGGGTCCAGGCCGGCCGACGGCTCGTCGAAGACGAGGATGCTGGGATCCATCGACAGCACCGTCGCCAGCGCGACGCGCTTGCGCTGGCCGAGCGACATCCGGTGGGGCAGGCGGCGCTCGAAGCCGGCCATCCCGACGGCCGCCAGGGCGCGCTCCACGCGATCGTGGATCTCGGCCTCGGGCACCCCCATGTGGAGCGGACCGAAGGCGACGTCCTCGAAGACGGTCGGTGAGAAGAGCTGGTCGTCGGGATCCTGGAAGACGAGCCCGACCTCGGCCCGGATGCGCTTGACCGTCCTGCGGTCGACCGGCGAGCCGCCGATCCTGACCGTGCCGTGGCTGGGCAGGTGAATGCCGTTGAGGGTCAGCATGAGCGTGCTCTTGCCGGCGCCGTTCGGCCCGACCAGGGCGACCTTCTCGCCTCGCGCCAGGCAGAGGCTCACCCCGCGGAGCGCCTCGAAGCCGTCCGGGTAGGCGAAGTGGACGTGCTCGAGGTCGATCCAGTGGGCCGCGATCTCGGGCTCCAGGGGGGCGTGGGCGCTCGGCTCCGCGTGCAACGCCTCGGGCGAATGGACGTGCTCGTGGACGTGGGCATGGGCCGCCTCGGCTCCGTGCACGTGCTCGTGGGCATGCTCGTGGGCGTGCGGACCGGGGGCGCCGCTCACGTCGACCTCATGGATGGGGCAGCCAGAGCTGGCCGGCGATCACGAACAGGGTGAGGCCGGCGAGGGCGACCAGGAGTGCAGACCATTCCGGCAGCGTCAGCGACCGGCCGCCGAGCGTCCGGAACTCGCCCTCGAAGCCGCGGGCCTGCATCGCCGCGTACACGCGCTCACTGCGCTCGTAGGAGCGGATGAACAGCGAGCCGACCATCCCGCCCACGACACGCGCCCGCCAGGCGATCGATCCGCCGCTGCGGCCGGCGACGACGGCCGACCGGCTGGCCCGCGCCCGGTTGAGGCGGGTTGCCTCGTCGGTCAGGACCGCCAGGTAGCGATACATGAAGCCGATGATCGCGACCATGATCCGCGGCAGGCGCAGCCGCCGCAGGCCCTCGACCAGGTCGGCGAACCGGGTGGTGAACGACAGCAGGAGCGCGGCCTGGACGCTGACCCAGCTCTTGAGCGCGATCGTCGAGAACTCCTGCAGGCCCTGGCCGCTGACCGTCAGCGACAGCGGGCCGAGGACGATCGTGGCCAGGGGCTCGCCGGGCCGGGTGAAGACGAGCGGGAGGGCGGCCAGCACGAAGGGCAGGGCGAACCAGGAGCTCCGGCTGAGCCGCAGCGGCCCCAGACCGGCCAGTGCCGACAGCACGGCGAGGGCGGCCCAGGCGACGGCCAGCGCGACGAACGAACCGGCAGGCAGCAGGCTGACGGCCGCGACGAAGGCAATCGTGAGGACGAACTTCAGCCGGGCGTCCGCGCGGTGGAGCGGGCTCTCCCGGGCGAGGTAGCGGTCGAGGTTCAGCTCGGACCGCCAGTCCGCTTCCGGCGTCGGGCGAGAAGCCGCCCGACCACCACCATGACCGCGAACACGATCGCGATTCCGACCAGCCCGGCGATGATCGTTGCCGCGGTCCCGTCGAGGCCGGGCACCACGTAGCCGGGGATGATCGAGAAGCCGGGCTGCTGGCGGGCATCCTCGAAGCCCTGCTGGATCGCGACGCTGTCCAGCCCGTCCGGGTCAGCGGAGGCGAAGGCGGCGGCGAGAGCCGCCACGATGGCCGCCACCGCCAGGCCCCCGACCCACCAGTAGCGGGCGAGAAGCGTCCTGCGCCGCGTGCCCGTGGCGGGCGGCTGCTCCGTCATCTCGCAGGCTCCGTCACGATGCGGCCGGGCGCAGGTCGCGGAGCCGGAGCAGGTCCGGCCGGACCAGCCGGACGAAGGCCAGCGCGGCCACGGTGACGAGCGCCTCGCCGATCCCGATCAGGGCGTAGATCCCGACCATCGCCGTGAGCGCAAGGGCCAGGTCGGTCGTGCCCGAGAGGCCGAGCTCGAGCGCCATCGCCGCGGCGGCGGCCACGACCGAGACCCAGGCGGCGACCGCCGCGGCCGGCAGGCGCCCGCGCTCCTCGCCGCCGAGCAGGCGGCAGATGGCAGCGTAGAGGGCGAAGCCGCCGAGGGTCCCGATGACGCCCATGTTGAAGATGTTGGCGCCCATCACCACCAGCCCGCCGTCCTGGAAGACAAGTCCCTGGACGGCCACGACGCAGGCCATCACCAGGGTCGCTGCCCAGGGGCCCAGCAGGACCGCGGCCAGGACGCCGCCCAGGAGATGGCCGGAGGTGCCGCCGACGACCTGGAAGTTGAACATCTGGCCGGCGAAGACGAAGGCGGCGGTGACCCCCAGGAGCGGGATCGCCCGCTCGTCGAAGGTCTGGTTCGTGCGCTTGACGGCGTAGGCCAGGACGACGGCGGTGACGGCCCACATGGCGGCGGCCACGATGGGACCCAGGAAACCGTCCGGAGCGTGGAGGCTGACCGGGCCCGGTCCGATCGGGATCGTGCCGACGATGGCACGGAGCATGTCGTCCCCTCCGCTGGCCGCTACCTCGCGACCTGGCCGCGCTCCTGCGCGCTCGACGGCAAATTCTAGGTGCGTTGCCGCCTATCTGCAATGAGTTGCAATAACGCAGTCGCCGCCGCCCTCGCGCCCTATAATCCGCCCCGATGTCCTCTTACCCGGACCCGACCTCGTCCGCAGCGGCCGGCTCCGTGCTGGCTCCAGACCCGTTCCAGCAGGCCGCGGGCGAGGCGGGTTCGCCAGCCCTCTGCGCCGCGGTCCGCGATCGCCTTCGCGAGGGAGGACTCCGCTGGACGCCGCAGCGCCGCGCGCTCATCGAGGTCCTGGCCGAGACCGACGGGCACGTGACCACGGCCGAGCTGGTGGAGCGCTGCCGCGAGCGGGACCCGGCCACGATCCCGTCGACCGTGTACCGGACCCTCGACATGCTCGAGGACCTGGGGGTCGTCCGCCACTGCCACCGGCCGGACGGCCGGGAGGAGTACCACGTGCTGCCCGAGCACGAGCACGGCCACCTCTACTGCCGCGCCTGTGGCGGCTGCTGGGAGCTCGAGCGGGACGAGTCGGACCGGATCGTGGGCATGCTCGAGCGCGGCCAGGGATTCGCGGTCGACCTTTCGCACGTCACGATCGTCGGCCGCTGTCGTGCCTGTCGCGAGACCGGCTGACCCCGGCCGGGCGGCGCCGTCAGCGGGCGGCGGGTACCGGGGAGGACCGATCAAGGCGCGAGCGCGCGCGACTCGCTACCCTGTGGCCTCGTGAACAAGCCAGCCCGCGACCCCGCCCTGCGCCACGACCCGGCGATCGCCGACTCGGCCGACCAGCTCCGCCAGGCGCTCGCCCATGTCCGCGCCCTGGTGATCGACATCGACGGCGTCCTCGTCCTTGCCGGCCAGGCGATCCCCGGCGCGGTCGACGGGCTGGCCGAGCTTGACCGACGCGGGATCCCGTGGCGGATCCTGACCAACACCTCCACCGCCACCCGCCCGGTCCTCTCCGAGCGCATGGCGGGCTACGGCCTGGCAATCCCGCCGGAGCGGATCACGACCTCCCTGTCGGCGGCGGCTGCCTACACGGCCGCCCACCACCCTGGCGAGCCGCTGTTCGTCATCGCTGCCCCGGCGGCCCTGCCCGAGTTCGAGGGGCAGCGGCTCATGGCCGCCAAGGAGGCCGATCAGCCGGGGGCGAGGGCCGGCGCGGTCGTCATCGGCGACGGCGGCGACGACCTCTCCTACCGGAACCTGAACCGGGCCTTCCGCCTCGTCCGGCGTGGCGCCGCCCTGCTGGCGATGCACCGCAACGCCTGGTGGCTGACCGAGCAGGGTGAGACGTTCGACATCGGCGGCTACGTCGTCGGCCTCGAGTTCGCGACGGGGGTGAGGGCGATCGTGACGGGCAAGCCCTCGCCGCTCGTCTTCCGCCAGGCCGCCGCCGACCTGGTGGCCGAGCTCGAGCGCGCGACGCCCGGCAGGGCCGCGCACCGGACCGAGGTCGCGATGGTCGGCGACGACGTGCAGAAGGACATCCTCGCCTCGCGCCGGGCGGGCCTGCGCAGCATCCTTGTCCTGTCCGGCAACGACGGAGCGGCAGAGCTCCGGGCCGCCTCCCGTGGCCGGGAACGGGTCGCCAGCGCGGTCGCGACGTCCTTTGCGGCCGCGGTCGCGGCGCTCTCATGAGCGCGGCCGAGGGCCGTTCTTCCCGTCAAGACGGCCTCCATTTCCCTCTAGACGGGGCAGCCGCCCCCGCCTAGGGTCAACGGCGCGAGACGCATGAGGATGAGCTGACGATGGATGGCTGGACCGGACAGTTCCTCCGGGTCGACCTGACAAGCCGAACGCACCGGGTGGAGACCTTCACCGAGGAGTTCGCCTACCGCTGGATCGGTGGACGGGGCTTCGCCGTCAAGATCCTCTACGATGAGCTGCCGCCCCGGATCGACCCACTCGGGCCGGAGAACAAGCTGATCGTGGCCGTCGGCCCGATCTCGGGCATCCCCGCCCCCAATACCGGCAAGACGGTCGTGGCGGCGAAATCGCCCCTGACCGGCGGCTATGGCGACGGCAACCTGGGCACGCGGGTCACCGACCAGCTGCGCAAGGCCGGCTACGACGCGATCATCATCGAGGGCCGGGCCGCCCAGCCGACCATCCTCTCGATCGACGACGACACCGTCGAGTTCCTGCCGGCCGACGAGATCTGGGGCACGGGCACCATGGCCACGAACGAGTGGATCTGGGCCCGGTACGGCAAGGGCGCCGGGGTCCTGACGATCGGGCAGGCCGGCGAGAACATGGTCCACTACGCCACCGTCCGCAGCCTCGAGGGGCGGTCCGGCGGACGGCCCGGCATGGGCGCGGTGATGGGCTCGAAGCTGCTCAAGGCGATCGTGGTCAGGGGCTCGAAGCCGATCCCCCAGGCGTTCCCGGCGAAGATGAAGGAGCTCGGTCGCGACGACCTGCGCGAGGTCCACCGGATCGACAAGGAGCTCGCCTGGTCGGTCCAGGGCACCACCGGCGTCCTGCCGTGGTGCAACGAGGTCGCCGCCCTCCCCGTGCACAACTTCCGGGGGACCCACCACCCCGATGCGTGGCAGGTCGATGGCGAGCGTGTCAACCTCGCCCGCGCCGCCCTCTACGGTTGTCCCAACTGCACGATGCGCTGCGGCATCGCCGTGCTCGACGACGAGGGCCGTGAGTCGGAGGTCGACTACGAGCCGGTGGGCCTGCTGGGCCCGAACCTCGACCTCTTCAACCTGCCCGAGGTTGCCTCCCTGAACTTCCTGTGTGACGACTACGGTCTTGACACGATCTGCGCCGGGGGCGTGCTCGGCTTCTACGCCGACGCCATCGAGCGTGGGGCGACCCAGGGCGACATCCGCTTCGGCGAGGTCGATGGCTTCAAGCGGCTCCTCGGGCTGATCGCCCGGCGAGAGGGGATCGGCGACCTGCTGGCCAACGGGACGCGGGCGGCGGCCCGCGCCTTCGGGCATGGCTCCGAGGACTACGCCATGCAGGTCAAGGGCATGGAGATCTCGGCCTACAACTGCAAGTTCATCCCCGGGATGGCCCTCGCCTTCGGCGTCAGCCCGATCGGCGCGCACCACAAGGAGTCGTGGATCATCACCTACGAGGTGAACCAGACGCCGCGCGAATCGTACGGCCGCGACAAGGCCCAGAAGATCGTCGACCTGCAGCGGATCCGGGGCGGCCTGTTCGAGTCGATCATCACCTGCCGCTTCCCGTGGGTCGAGCTGGGCTGGGGCGTGGAGCACTACCCGGTCTACTTCAACACGATCACGGGCAAGGACTGGACGCTCGAGGACTTCTGGCCGATCTCGGACCGGATCTATGCCGTGATGAAGCTCTTCTGGCTGCGCGAGTTCCCCGACACGGACCGCTATGCCGACTACCCGCCGGCAGCCTGGTTCGACCCTGCGAACGCAGACACCGAGGGGATCATCGCCGGCAAGCACCTCGAGTACGACAAGTACGACAGCCTCCTCCAGCACTACTACGACATCCGTGGCTACGACCGGCGCGGCATCCCCACCCGGACCACGCTCGAGCAGCTGGGCCTCGGCGCCGAGGCTGCGGCGGCGGAGGCGTGGGCCACCCTGACCTGAGATGCGGATCACGGTCAAGCTCGTCGGTGGCTTCGTCCAGACGATGGGCTTCAGCCAGAAGGAGCTGGACGTAGCGCCGGGATCCACCGTCGGCGACGTCCTGGCCCTGCTCGCGATCGACCCGGCGCGGCCGAAGATCGTCGCCCTGAACGGGCAGGCGGTCGCCGAGGCCGAGGAAGTCCACGAGGGCGACCGCGTCCTGGTCTCGCACGTCTTCTCGGGCGGCTGAGGGCCCGCTCCGATGCTCAAGTCCTAGAACCGGCCGTTCTCAACACACGAGCCGTTGGCAGGGCAACGTCTGGCGCGGCGCCTGGGCCGCAGCCCGCTCGCTGTTCCAGGATACGAACCCGGGTGGTGCGGTGCGAGGACGCATCGCTCCCGCGAAGCCGGCCCGCCGCCGCCACCGGGTGACCGAGCGTGATGTCGCCCGCAGCCGAGCCGAGGACGCGGCGCCGGCTCCCCGACAGTGCGTGGCAGCAACCGGGGTGCTGCGGGGGAACAAGCCGTCGGTCTCAGGGTGCGGCCCACAATGGGGGTTGCTTGCCCGGACGGAATCGGCGGCGAACCCGCGAGCGCACCACCCGGGGTGCTGCCGCGGAACAGGCGTCGACCGGGGGCGGCCAAGCGCACCACCCGGGGTGCTGCCGCGGAACGAGCGTCGACCGGACCCGCCCCGGCGCGATCTGCGGCGGCTCGGTACCCTGCTCGCCAACAGGTCACGCATCAAGCGCCGCGGCGCCGGCCACCTTCCGGGGGGATCCTTCGATGACCGTCTCCATCCCGCGTCCCAAGATCACCTACGCCACCCTGCGCGCCGATAACGAGGAGCTCCACGCGCTCTATGAGGCCGGCCTCGCGACGGCCCGGGCAGCGCTCGGCGCCCAGCACGGCAACTTCATCGGCGGCGACTGGCGCGAAGGCGGCGCCGGGGCGTTCCTCGTCCGCTCGCCGATCGACCGCGAGATCGTCGTCGCCTCCTTCGCCCGCGGCACGGCCGAGGATGCGCGTGCCGCGATCGCGGCGGCCCGGGCGGCCCAGCCGGCATGGGCCGCGACCCCCTGGCCGGATCGGCTGGCGATCGTCCGCCGGGCCGCCGACATCATCAGCGAGCGCCAGATGGAGTGCGCGGCGGGCATGGCGATCGAGGTCGGCAAGACCCGCCTCGAGGCGCTTGGCGAGGTGGAGGAGACGGCCGATCTGCTCCGCTACTACGCGTCCACCATGGAGCGCAACGACGGTTACGACCACCCGATGGACAACCTCGGGGATGCCTCGGTCCACACCCGCTCGGTCCTGCGGCCCTATGGCGTGTTCGCCGTGATCAGCCCCTTCAACTTCCCGATGGCCCTCGCCGGCGGACCGGCCTCGGCCGCGCTCATGGCCGGCAACACCGTCGTGCTGAAGCCGAGCTCAACCGCCCCGCTGTCGGCCGTCGCCCTGGTGCAGGCCTTCGCTGACGCCGGCCTCCCGCCAGGCTGCCTCAACCTGGTGACCGGCCCCGGCGCGTCGGTCGGCCAGGAGCTGCAGGACAACCCGGGCATAGACGGGGTCGTGTTCACCGGCTCGCACAAGGTCGGCTTCGACCTGTTCCGGGAGTTCTCGACCCGCTACCCCCGGCCCTGCATCGTCGAGATGGGCGGCAAGAACCCGGCCATCGTGAGCCACACGGCCGACCTCGACGAGGCAGCCGAGGGCATCGTCCGCTCGGCCTTCGGCTTCGGCGGCCAGAAGTGCTCGGCCAACAGCCGGGTCTACGTCGAGCGGCAGGTCCACGACGAGCTCGTACGCCTGATGGTGGAGAAGGCCCGCCGGCTCGTCGTCGGCGATCCGCTCCGGCGGGAGACGTTCCTCGGCCCGATCATCGACGAGCGCTCCGTCGCGCGCTACGAGGCGGCCATCGCCGAGGCGCGCCACGACGGGCGCGTGCTCACCGGCGGCAGCCGCCTGACCGAGCACGGCATGGACCGCGGCAGCTACGTGGAGCCGGCCATCGTCGGGAATCTTCCAGCCGATCACCGCCTGTTCGCCGATGAGCTCTTCGTCCCGCTGACCGCCGTCTGCCTGGTCGACTCGCTCGAGGAGGCGATCAGGCTCTCGAACGACAACCTCTACGGCCTGACGGCCGGCTTCTACGGCGAAGACCCAGCCGAAGTCCGGCAGTTCCTCGACACGATCGAGGCCGGCGTCCTGTACGTCAACCGGCGGGCCGGGGCGACGACGGGCGCCTGGCCGGCGGTGCAACCGTTCGGCGGCTGGAAGGGCTCGGGATCCACGGGCAAGGCCGGGCTGGGCATGTACTACGTCGCCCAGTTCATGCGCGAGCAGAGCCACACGATCGTCGACTGAGCCGCGGCCGGCCCCGGTCCGTCGGCGTCGCACGGCGCGACCTCGCCCGGCGACTTCGCGGCCCCCTCGCGCGGCGATCTTCCGCTCGGGCTGCCTCGCCGGATATACTCCGGAGCGTATCCATCCTGCATGGAATCTATGCGCGCCGCCGCGCCGGAAGGTGGGTCCGGCAGGGGCGGGGCCGCATCCGCGTGCCGTGTCCGGAGGTGTGCCGTGAGCGTCATCGGGGCTCGTCCCGTCCCCAGCATCGTCACCGAGGTCCCGGGTCCCAGGGCCCAGGCCCAGGTCGCCTTCGATCGCATGTGGACGTCGCCGAGCCTGCCGCGGGCATACCCGTTCGTGCCAGTCCGCGGCGAGGGCTGCACGCTCGAGGACATCGACGGAAACCTGTTCCTCGACTTCAATGCCGGCATCGCCGTCAACGCCACCGGCCACTGCCATCCCCGGCTGGTCGCGGCGATGTCCCGCCAGGTGACCGAGCTGCTCCACTACTGCGGGGCCGACTTCTTCCTCCCGCAGTACGCCCAGGCGGCGGCGGAGCTGGCCCGGATCGCACCGATGGGGCCGTGCAAGGTGTTCATCGGCAACTCCGGGACCGAGGCGGTCGAAGCCGCGATCAAGCTCGCCCGGCACCACACCAAGCGCCAGAACGTGGTTGCCTTCATCGGCGCCTTCCACGGCCGGACGTACGGGGCGGTCAGCCTGAGCGCCTCGAAGGCGAAGTATCACGCCGGCTACGGCCCGCTCCTGCCGGGCGTCTACCATGTGCCCTTCGGCAGCGCCGGCCTGGATGAGCTCGAGGGCCGGGTCTTCAAGCGATTCGCCCCGGCCGAGGAGTTCGCCGCGATCTTCGTCGAGCCGGTCCAGGGCGAGGGCGGCTACGTCGTCCCCGACCCGGACTTCCTGCCGCGGCTGCGGCACATCTGCGACCGGCACGGCATCCTGCTCGTGGCCGACGAGGTCCAGTCCGGGGCGGGCCGGACCGGCAGGATGTGGGCGATCGAGCACTGGGGCGTGGAGCCCGACATCCTGGTCACGGCCAAGGGGATCGCCTCGGGCATGCCGGTCGGGGCGATGGTGGCCCGGGCCGAGCGGATGACCTGGGGACCCGGCGCCCACGGGTCGACGTACGGCGGCAACCCCGTCGCGCTGGTGGCCATGCTCGAGACGATCAAGCTGCTCGAGGAGGGTCTCATCGCCAACGCCGCCGAGCGCGGCGTGCAGGCGATGGCCATCCTGCGGCCGCTGGCCGAGCGCTTCCCGGCGATGATCCGCGATGTCCGGGGCCTCGGCCTGATGCTCGGGGTCCAGTTCGACTCCGGTGACACCGCGGAGGCTGTCCAGCTGGCGGCCTTCCGCCGGGGGGTGCTCGTCCTCCAAGCCGGCGACGACTGCGTCCGTATCTCCCCGCCGCTGGTCATCACCGCCGATGAGATGAAGACGGGTCTGGGGCTGTTCATCGAGGCGATCGAGGAGGTCGCGGCCGATCGGGTCAAGGTCCTGGCAAAGGTCCACGAGGCGGCGGCCATGGGCCAGCTCGAGCCCACTCTCCAGACCGGCAGCTGAGCGTCCGGCCGGGCTCGCCGGCCACGCTCGAGGGAGGAACGATGACGGGCAAGGTCGCCACCATGCACGATGCCGTCGCGGGGCTCGTGCGGGACGGCGACACGGTCGCGATCGAGGGCTTCACCCACCTGATCTCCTTCGCCGCCGGGCACGAGATCATCCGCCAGGGCCGGCGCGACCTGGTTCTGGCCCGGATGACCCCGGACCTGGTCTACGACCAGATGGTCGCGGCGGGGGTCGCCGCCAAGCTGGTCTTCTCGTGGCTGGGCAACCCCGGCGTGGGTGGTCTGAACTGCATCCGGCGGGTGACCGAGGGCGACGGGGCCACGCTCGAGCTTGAGGAGTACAGCCACTTCGGCATGGTCGCCCGCTACACGGCCGGCGCGGCCAATCTGCCGTTCTTCCCGTTGCGCAGCTACTTCGAGACCGACATGCCAGCGGTCAATCCGCGCATCCGCGAGCTGCGCTCGCCATACGGCGACGGAGTGGTCTACGTGGTCCCGCCGCTGCGGCCGGACGTGACCATCGTCCATGCCCAGCGGGCCGACGCTTCGGGCAACACCCAGGCGTGGGGCCTGCTCGGCTGCCAGAAGGAGGCCGCCTTCGCCGCCGACCGCGTCATCGTCGTGGTCGAGGAGCTGGTGGACGAGGCAGTCGTGCGCGCGGACCCGAACCGGACGATCATCCCCGGCCTGATCGTCGACGCAGTGGTGGTCGAGCCATGGGGCGCCCACCCCTCCTACGTCCAGGGCCGGTACGACCGCGACAACCACTTCTATCGGGACTGGGACCCGATCAGTCGCGACCCCGAGCGCACCGAGGCGTGGCTGCGCGAATGGGTCTACGCCGTCGATGGTCGGGCGGCCTACATGGAGAAGCTCGGGGCCGAGCGCATCGCTGCCCTGGCGCCGTCCGGGCCGGCGCTCTCGGGCGAGGTCGACTACGGGGAGTACCGCTGATGGCCGAGCCGCTCGCCGCGGCCGGGGCCGGCGCCCCGGCCTTCAGCAAGTCCGAGATGATGATCGTGGCCGCCGCCCGGGAGCTGGCCGGCCAGCGCGTCTGCTTCGTGGGCGTGGGGCTGCCCAACATCGCCGTGAACCTGGCCAAGCGCACGGTCGCGACCGACCTCGAGCTCATCTACGAGGCCGGGGCGTTCGGGGCGAAGCCCGCCCGCCTGCCGCTCTCGATCGGCGACCCGACCATCGTCACCGGGGCGACCGCGGTGACCAGCATGTTCGAGCTGTTCGCCTTCTACCTCCAGCGCGGCCTGGTCGACGTCGGCTTCCTCGGCGCCGCCCAGATCGACCGCTTCGGCAACATCAACACCACCGTGATCGGCGACTACCGCCGGCCCAAGACGCGCCTGCCGGGCTCCGGCGGAGCGTGCGAGATCGCGATCAACGCCCGCCAGATCTTCGTGATCATGCGCCAGTCGGCCCGCAGCTTCGTCGACCGGATCGA
>JAGDMV010000013.1 GCA_017860675.1 Chloroflexota bacterium | reverse complement strand
ACTAGAACATTTGTTCTAGAATACGGGTCCTGATGGACTCCACCAACCCTCGCTCGGCCGCCCTCGCCGTGCTCCGGGAGCGCTGGGGCGACGCCGCGCCGCGGCCGGCGGCCGAGATCTTCGGGGCGCTGGCGGTCGCTCCGGCTCCGACCATCGACGGGCTGTCGCTCCGGTCGCTCGTGGCGGTCCGGCCGGACGCCGTACCTGGCGAGTCTGGCCGGGTCGTCTCCAGCGGGTTCGCCGAGCTGGACGCCATCCTCGGGCCCGGAGGCCTTCCCCGGCCGGGTAGCGTCGCCGTCGCCGGGGCGGGCTCGGCCGGCACGACCACGCTCGCGCTCCGGGCGGTCGCCTCCGCCCAGGCGGCCGGGGCGATCGCTGCCTGGGTTGATGGCTCGCACAGCCTGGACGCGGTGGAGGCGGTCGCGCGGGGGGTCCAGCTCGAATGGCTCGTGGTGCTTGTCCCGCCGGATCCCGTGAGCGGCCTGGAGATGGCCGGGACCCTCCTCCAGGCCCGGGCGGTGGACGTCCTCGTGCTCGACCTCGGCAACGGACGGGCCCAGGCCGGTCACGGTGGTCACCGGTCGACGGCAGCCGACCGGCTGGACCGGCTCCTTGCCCTCGCCCGCCGGGCTGGATCGCTCCTGGTGGTGCTCGAGCCGGCCGATCTGCCGGCCGGCCTCCACGGGGTCCTCGACGGGGTGGGCCTCCGCCTCGAGCTCAGGCGTCGGGGCTGGATCCGGCTCGGACGGGAGGTCATCGGCCAGCGGGCGGAGGTCCGGGTCGCCCGCGACCACCACGGGCCACCGGGGCGACGGACGGAGCTCCGGATCCTCTACGCCGAGGGCGGCGCCCGCGACCGTTGTCTCCGGCTCCCCCACCTGCTCGACGAGGCATCCTGCGATGCGCCTGCTGCACCTCGCCTGGCCCCACCTCCTCGTCCACCTGGCCCGGTCGCGCGACCCCGGGCTCCCGGTCGACGCGCCGATCGTCGTCGGGGGGCGGCCGTGGGATGACGCGGTCGTCCTGGACGCGAGCCGGGTCGCCCGTGATCTCGGCGTCCGGCACGGCATCCCGCTCGGGCATGCCGCCCGGCTCGTGCCCGAGGCGCGCTTCGTGCCGCCGCGGCCGGCAGAGGACGCGGCGGCCGTCGAGGCCGCGCTCGACGCGCTCGCCGCCTTCAGCCCGTCGGTCGCCGGGACGTCGGACCCGGCAGATCCAGCGTTCGGGATGCTCGAAGCGCAGGTGGACGGCCTCGAGCCGCTCTGGGGCCCGGAGCCGGCCCTCGCCGCCCGGGTCGCGGCTGCGCTGGCGCCGCTCCTTCCCGGCCGGCCCCGGGTAGCGATCGCGGGGACGCGCTTCGCGGCTGCCTTGGCGGCGCGGACCGGCGGGGGGAACCCCGACGGCGCCGGCGGCGGGACGCGAGAGGAGATCGTGATCGTCCCGACCGGTGCCGATGCCGTCTTCCTGGCGCCCTTCCCGGCCCGGACCCTCACCCGCGACCCGGACGTCCGGGGCAGGCTCGCCCGCCTGGGCATCGCCCGCGTCGGCCAGGTCGCGGCGATCCCGCGGTCTGCGCTGGTCGCCCGCTTCGAAGCCGAGGGTGAGCGGCTCCACGCCCGGGCGAACGGCATCGAGGACGTTCTCTTCCGGCCTCGCCGCCCGCCGCAGCGGATGACGCTGGCCCTCCCCGTCGAGCCGCCGGTCGAGGACCTCGAGGCGCTCCGGTTCATCCTCCGCCGGCTGGGCCGCGCCCTCGCCGGCCAGCTCGACGCCCGCGGCGAGGCCGCCGGTCGCGCCCGGCTCGTCCTCGACCTCGACCGGACGTTCGCGCCGGCGATCGACGCCGGCGGTCCGCCCCCGGCGACGGTCGTGCTCGAGCAGCGCTTCCCGGAGCCGACGGCGGACGCCGAGGCGGTCGAGCGGCTCCTCCTCGAGCGCCTCGCCCGGCAGCCGGTTCCGGCGCCGGTGGAGCGGATCGAGCTGGGGCTGGCCGAGGTCGGACCGGCCACCGGCCAGCAGCTCACCCTCTTCGTCCCCCAGGCGAACCGCAGCGCCC
Organism: Chloroflexota bacterium; assembly: GCA_017860675.1. Lineage (GTDB taxonomy): Bacteria > Chloroflexota > Limnocylindria > Limnocylindrales > CSP1-4 > CTSoil-043. The sequence goes on along the minus strand of JAGDMV010000013.1, from coordinate 13,275 downwards.
GTCTCGCCTGGCAGCTCGCCCGGCTGGCCGTCCGCTACGGCCCCGAACAGGTGGTCCGGGTCGCCCTGGACGACCCCGACGCCCCCCTGCCCGAGGCGCGCTGGTCGTGGCGGCCGGTCGAGGCCGGCGGCCCATGACCCGCCTCCTGCGCGAGCACCCGCCGATCGAGGTCGAGCTGGATACCGACGGCCGCCTCGTGGCCTTCCGCTGGAACGGCCTCCGCGAGCCGGTGGAGGTCTGCAATCGCTGGCGAGTGGAGGAGGCCTGGTGGGGCCAACCGATCGCCCGCGACTACTTCAAGCTCGTGGGGTCCCGCTGGCTGGCGCTCGTCTACCACGATCGCGTCGACGGGACCTGGCGCCTGGAGCGCCTCTACGACTGACGATTGCGTGGCCGGGAGCCGGCCCGCGGCGGAGACGGCCGGCCTCGCTCGGTCTTCCCGCCGAGGCGCTGCCCGTCAGGCGACGATGGTCACGACCTGGGCCGCTACCTCGTCCGAGATCGCCTGCAGCACGAGGAGCGCACACATGACCACGAGGACTGCGACGAGCAGGGCCGCCCCGAGCCAGTCGATCGCCCTCGGTCCCATGCCCCGTCCCCGCTCAGCGCCCGATCGCGGTCACTGCCACGGACAGGCCGCGGCGTAACGCACCATCACCAGGATCTCGTCACCGCGCGGCGCCACGGTCACCTGGGCCCGGCACTCGGGCGCGCCGCGGACGGCGTCGATCACCTGGCTGCCGTCCTCGTACGGGTCGGACGCTCCCTCGATCGACCAGCCGGCCGCCTCGAGGGCAGAAACCATGGTCTCGGTGATGCTCGCGGGACGTCCGCTGACAGTCCATGCCACCGACACGGCCTCGTTCGGCTCCGCGGGCTCGGCGCCCTGCGGCACCGGGAAGCTCGGCGGAACCGCATCCCAGATCGCGCCCCAGTCAGTCTCGGTCGTGGTCGGCGGGGTGACCTCGGGGTTCCCGGTCGGCAGGGCCGCCGGCGAGATCGACGCGCCGCCCGTTGCCCCTGGAGAACCCGGCACCATCGCCGCGGGCGCGCTGCACGCCGCAACCAGCAGCATGGCCGCGAGGAAGCCGTGGACGGCGAGCGGGCCGGGTCGGGCGGAGGACGGCTTCATCGTCGCCATGGTACGCGGCTGCGGCTCGACGGTGCGCCCCCGGAAGACGTCGGGCCCCGTCGCGGCGGATCGCGGCGGGGCCCAGGACGCTGACGCCGGTCCGGGCCCCAGTTCCCGGGACGGCGCTGGGTCGTGCGCTGTCAGAGTCCCTCGGCCGCCGCGGCCAGGATGGCCGGGAGCAGCCCGAGGACGAACGCGATCGAGGCGGCCGCCAGGAGGACGGCCGGGAGGACGGTCCGGGTCACGGAACGGAACGCGCTCATCGGCCGTATGACGTCGCGGGCAGGCGAGTTGTTTCGCCCCCACCCACACCGCGCGAAGGCACTCGCGCGGCGCCTTGATTCGTTAGAACGCATGTTCTATCCTGAACGACACGTACCGGCCGAGACGGCCGTGCCGCCGTCCTCTCCCGAGTCTCCCGGGCCCGGGCCGGGTCGCCATGTCCGAACCTGCCTTTGCCGAGCTCCACTGTCACAGCCACTTCTCGTTCCTCGACGGGGCGTCCGCCCCGGTGGACCTGGTCGAGCGTGCCGTCGAGCTGGGGTACGGCGCCCTGGCCCTCACCGACCACCAGGGCCTGTACGGGGTCGTCCGCTTTGCCAGCGCCGCCGAGGAGGCCGGGCTCCACCCGGTGATCGGGGTCGAGATCGAGCTGCTGGACCCGTTCGTGCCCGATCCCGCCGGGATCGTCGTCCCGCACCGCCGTCCGCGCCGGCAGGGGGGCGGGCGAGCCGCTGCGCCACCCGGCTGGGAGCGCGCTGCTGCGCCACCCGGGCAGGAGCCCGCCGACCTCGAGGAGCCCTCCGGCGGCCTGCCGGCCCGACCCCGCTCGGATCGCGCCCGGCTGCCCGGTCACCGCGAGCCGGTGAAGGAGGACTACCGGGGAGTCGGTGAGGGCCGGCGCGGGCCGCACCTCGTCCTGCTCGCCCGGGACGGGAGCGGCTATCGGAGCCTGTGCCGCCTCGTCTCCCGGGCGAACATGGCCGGCACGAAGGGCGTTCCACGGTTCACCCAGTCCCTCCTGGCCGAGCACGCGGAGGGACTGGTGGTCCTCTCCGGCTGTCGCGACGGAGAGATCGCCCGGCGGCTCGCCGCCGGCGACCGGGCGGGTGCGCGGGCGGTTGCCGAGGGCTATGCGCGCATGTTCGGCCGGGGATCCGGGGCTGTCGGGTCGGCGGCCGGACCGCCCGGGCGGGGCCGGGCACCCGGGGCAGTCGCCGGCGCCGGCTTCGTCATCGAGCTGGCGCATCACCTCCTGTCCGACGACGACTGGCGGGTTGCCGAGCAGGTCCGCCTGGCCGACGAGCTCGGCCTGCCGGTGGTCGTCACCAACGACGTCCACTACGCTCGGCCGGAGGACCGCGAGCTGGCCGACGTCCTGGCCGCGATCCGCCATGGCCGGACGGTGCAGACCCTCGGCGACCTGCGCCGGCCGGACGGGGAGTCGTACCTCAAGTCGGCGGCCGAGCTGGCCGGCATGCCCCCGGGCGATCCGGCGACGGCCGGTCAGCGCGTCGCCCGCGCCTGGGCCGAGGGGATCCGCGCCTCGGCCGAGCTGGCGGCAACCTGCCGGGTGGACCTCGGCTTCGAGCGCTACCGCTTCCCCGGCTTCCCGGTGCCGCCCGGCGAGACCGCCTTCTCGTACCTCGTGGAGCTTTGCCAGCAGGGCGTCCGCAGGCGCTACCACCCGGTGACGCCGGCCGTCGTCAGGCAGCTCGCCCACGAGCTCGACGTGATCGAGCGCACCGGCCTGGCCGAGTTCTTCCTCATCTGCTGGGACCTGGTGCGCTTCGCCCGGGAGCGGCGGATCCCGGCGCAGGGACGGGGGAGCGCGGCCGATTCGATCGTGGCCTATGCCCTCGGCATCACCCGGGTGGACCCGATCCGCCACAACCTCCTCTTCGAGCGCTTCATCAACGAGGGCCGGACCACCTACCCGGACGTCGACATCGACTTCTCCTCGGCCCGGCGCGAGGAGGTCATCCAGTACGTCTACGAGCGCTACGGGACCGAGCACACCGGCATGGTCTGCAACCTGGTCACCTACCGGGCGCGGTCGGCCGTCCGCGAGGTCGGCTATGCCCTGGGCTTCCCCCGGCCGCTCGTCGACCGGGTGGCGAAGGCCCTCGAGACGTACGACTCGGTGATGGTCCGGCGGGACCTCGAGGCGGACGGCGGCTTTGCCGAGTTCTTCCGCCAGCCGGGAGAGGGGAGCATGATGGCCCTTGCTGCGGCGCCGGCCGGCCACGATCCCGGGGTCGTCGCGGCGGCCGCGCGTGCGGGTGAGCATGGGCTCGTCGACCGGATGGGACAGCTCGACCATGCGCGGGGCGGCCGGATCCGGACCGGCGGGACGGGAGAGAAGGGGAGCGGCCGCCCGGCTCGCCCCGGAGACGCGGCCCCGCAGCGCGGCATCCTCCCCGGGACCGGCTCCGCGCCGGCCATCAGGTCCGGGGGTCGCTCGGACGACGAGGGCGGCCCGGGCGACTCCCCGGCGAGCGTGGCCTGGCTGGTGCGCGGCGGCCCACCCGGGCCGATGCCCCGCCCTCCGGGGACCCGCGGTGGACCGCCGGGCACGATCGACGATCCGCCAGGCACGATCGACGGCCGTCCGATCGATCCCGAATCCGGGGCGCTTGCGCCACCACCGCGGCGGACGGATCGGCTCGGCCGGCCGTTCCACTGGGATCCGGCACCGACGCGCTCGTCGGTCGCCCGGGTCGCGCCGCAGCCGCCGCCCGTGGTCCGCGGCGGGAGCACGGTCGGCCTCTCGCCCTGGGAGCGCTGGCTCGAGCTGTGCGCCCGGATCGACGGCTTTCCCCGCCACCTCTCGATCCACACCGGCGGGATGCTGGTGACCGCCGCCCCGCTCGTCGACATCGCCCCGCTCGAGCGGGCGACGATGCCCGGCCGGGTCGTGGTCCAGTTCGACAAGCGCGACGTGGAGACGCTCAAGCTGATCAAGCTGGACCTGCTCGGCCTGGGCATGCTGGCCGCCATCGACGAGACGGTCGCCCTGGTCGAGCACGACTGCGCCGTCTGCCTCGACCTCGACCACCTGCCCGAGGAGATCCCGGAGGTCTTCGAGATGCTCCGGGCGGCCGACACGGTGGGTGTCTTCCAGGTCGAGAGCCGGGCCCAGATGCAGACCCTGCCCAAGTCCCGGCCGGCCTCGCTGGACGACCTGGTGGTCGAGGTGGCGATCATCAGGCCAGGCCCGATCCAGGGCAACGCCGTCCACCCCTACCTGCGCCGGCGCCAGGGGCGCGAGCCGGTGACCTACCTCCACCCGTCGCTCGAGCCGATCCTGCGCGAAACCCTGGGCGTGATCCTCTACCAGGAGCAGGTGATGCGGATCGCGATCGAGGTGGCCGGCTTCAGCCCGGCCGAATCGGACGGCTTCCGCCGGGCGATGGGGACCTGGCGCTCGCCGGCCGAGATGGAGAAGCTCCACGGGCGCTTCGTCGACGGCTGCGTCCGGGAGCAGGCCATGCCCCTGGCCGATGCCGAGGAGCTCTACCGGCGGGTGGCCGGCTTCGCCTCCTTCGGCTTCGCCAAGAGCCACGCCGCGGCCTTCGCCCGGACGGCCTACGAGTCGGCCTTCCTGCGGCTCTTCTATCCGGCCCAGTTCCTGGCCGCCCTGGTCAACGCCCAGCCGATGGGCTTCTACCCGGTCGAGGTGCTGGTCAACGACGCCCGGCGCCACGGCGTGGCGATCCTGCCGATCGACCTCAACGCCTCGGCCTGGCGGACCACGACCGAATGGGTGGGACGGCCGGGCTGGATCCTCGCCGGGCCCGCCGGCGACGCTGGCGGCCACGACGCCGACCTGGGCGAGCCGCTGCCACCCGGGCTCGGGATCGGGGCACGGCCCCGGCCCGTCCGTTCGCCGGCCTGCGTCGTCCCATCGCATGCGGCGCGTGAGCGCTGGGCGGCCGAGGGCGCGCTCGGCTGGGGGGTCCGGCTCGGCCTCGGGCTGGTGAAGGGGATCGGCGAGGAGCAGACCGCCCGGCTCGATGCCGAGCGCGAGCGGGGGCCGTACCGCTCGCTGGCCGAGGTCGTCGAGCGGACCGGGCTGGCCGAGGAGGTGATCGAGCAGCTCATCCGGGCGGGCGCGCTCGACTCGCTGGGCCGGCCGCGGCGCGAGCTGCTCTGGCAGCTGCGGGAGGTGGCCCGGCCGGTCAAGGGTGCCCCGCGAGGCGGTGGCCGGGTCGCCGGGCGGCCGCTCGACCTTCGCCTGCCCGCGACGACGCCCCCCGACCTGCCTCCGGTCACCGAGCTCGAGCGGCTGGGCGACAGCTACGCGATCCTGTCGCTCGACGCCCGGCGCCAGGTCGTCTCGCTCTTCCGCGCGGCGCTCGCGGCGCTCGGGGCGATCACCCTGGCCGACCTGGCCGAACACCCGCCCGGACCGGTCCGCATCGGCGGTCTTGTCGTCACCCGCCAGCACCCGATGACGGCGAGGGGAACGGTCTTCCTTGCTCTCGAGGACGAGACCGGGATGGCGAACGTCACCCTTTGGCCTGACGCCTGGTCACGGCTGCGTGGGATTGTCCGGCGGAACGCGCTCCTCCTCGTCGACGGGACGCTGCAACGCGAGTCGAGCGTGGTCAACGTGGTCGCCCGGGACGTCCGGCCCCTGGTCGAGGAGGCACGCCGGGCCGGGGGGCCGGGCCGACCGGAAGGCATCCGCTCGCTCGGCTACGCTGGCGGCCGGAGGGCGTGAAGGCGCTCGCGCTGGCGGCCGGACCGGCGCCCCGTGCCCGGGGCCGGACCGGCGCCCTGTGCCCGTCAGCGCCTGCGGCGCATCGGCTGCGGCTCCTTCGGCGGGCTGGCGAGCCGGAGGAACCGGCGGTAGAAGCCGGCGAAGGCGCCGACAAAAATGCCCCACAGCGGAGCCTGGATCAGGGCCGGGACGGCGAGCGTCGAGATGTACTGCCACTGCATCGCATCGGTCGGCGTGTAGGTCCAGCCGAGCACCGTCACGGCCGTCGGGCTGGCGAAGATCGTGCGGACCACGTACAGCACGTACACGATCGCCGCGAGCGTGCTCACGATCCCGCCCACCAGCCACGCCCCACGCGGGGCCAGGATCCCGCCCAGGAAGGCGATCATCATCGGCGGCGGCACCAGCACGAGCGAGGCCATCAGCTGGACGATCGGGCCCCCGCCGGTGCCCACCAGCTGCATCAGCAGCCCGCTTGCGAGGATCAGGCCGCTCGGCAGCCAGAGAGCCTTGGAGTGGATGGCGATGTCGGGCAGGGCCTTGATGTCGCCGAGGATGTCGGCCTGGCTGTACGAGGCGCGCAGGGAGGCGAGCAGGCCGGGTCGCTGGGCGGGAGCGGCGCGGGTGGGTCGCGCCGGTGCCGCCTTGGCGCGCGCCTCGCGAGGGACCGCGGCGGGTGCCACGGCCGCTCGACCGGAGGTCGTCGGTGAATCCACCTCGGCCTGGGCGTCGCCCTCCTCGGTCATCGCGGCGCGGTAGCGTCGGCGGGCTTCGGCGCGGTCGGTTCGCTTGGCGCGGGCCACGTGTCCTCCTGGGGCTCGTCGGGCTGCTGGCTCCCCGGCGGCGGAGCCGGCGCGCGAGCAGAGGGCCGCCATCGTACCGCGGCCGCCGCCGTCCGGCGCGCCAGGCCGTCGGCGACATGTGACCGGTCCGGGCAGGTGAGGCTGTGCGCCGGTGGGTGAGTGGCCCGTAAGCGGCACGTGATCGGCCCGTGGTACACCGGCCCAGCCATCCCGCCCAGACAGCATCACCGCCGCCTGCCCGCCGGGAGGTCGTCGATGGGCGCGCCCCGGAGTGCAATCGCTGGTTCGTCCCTGGTCCTGCTGGCGGCGCTGCTGATCGCGCCACGATCCTCGCCGCTGGGTGTGCCCGGTCCCGCGGCCAACGACCAGCGGCTCATTGCCGCGGTTACCTGGCCGGTCTCGACCACCCTCCTTGTGGGCGAGGTCGTCACTGGCGGGACAACCGCCTCCGACGAGTTCGTCGAGATCGTCAACGCCGGGCTGGCAGACGCCGACCTGGGCGGCCTCGAGCTCGTCTACGTGAGCGCCAGCGGGGCGAGCGTCTCGCGCAAGGTGGGCTGGTCGGCGGGTTCGATCATCCCGTCGGGTCGCCGCCTCCTGCTGGCCAACTCGGCTGGGTCGTACGCCGCTCTCGCCGACGGGACCTGGACGGGCGGCCTGGCGGCAACCGGTGGGGCCCTCGTCCTGCGGCCCGTCGGTGGCCAGCCGGTCGACTCTGTCGGCTGGGGCGATGCGGTCTCGATGTACGTGGAGGGGACGGCAGCCTCGGCACCTGCTGCGGGATCGAGCCTGGAGCGCCGCTCCGACGGCGATGCGGGGGGCAGCGTCGACACGAACGACAACGCCGCCGACTTCCTGCTCCAGGCGTCGCCGGTGCCCCGGGGACTGGCGGATCCGCCCGTGCCGACCCCGACCCCGAGCCCGAGTACGACTCCGGAGCCGACTCCCACTCCGGGGCCGACGGCATCGCCGTCTCCCACGCCGCCACCTACCGCGACGCCGGCGCCCACGCCGACCCCGGAGCCCACACCGGAGCCGACGTCCACTCCGGGCCCGACGTCCACTCCGGGCCCGACCGCGAGCCCGACCCCGACGCCGATACCCACCCCCAGCACGACGTCGACCCCGGCTCCCACCCCCGGCCCCACGGCGACCCCGGCACCCTCGCCGCTGCCGATCGCGGCGGCGAGGGCGCTCCCCGATGGATCGGCCGCAACCGTCGAGGGCGTCATCACCGTGTCGGTCGGTGTGCTGGACGACGGCCGAGGGGGCTTCATTCAGGACGCCACGGCTGGCATCGCGGTCCTGCTCGATGCCGACATCGCGACACCGATCCCGGCCGGGACCGCGGTGCGGGTCGACGGCGTGGTCGACGACCGCTATGCCCAACGGACGCTGCGGGTCTCGATCGCTCCGGCCGTGACCGGGCTGGCGCCGCTCCCAGCCGCCGTCGAGACGGCCACCGGCGCTGTCGGTGAGGGACTCGAGGGCTCGCGTGCAACGCTGGCCGGCGCGGTCACGGCCGCCCCGGAGCCGCTCTCGACGGGCCTGGCGGTCGCGATCGACGATGGCTCGGGACCGACCAGGCTGCTGCTCCTTCCCGGGCTGGACGTCGCTCCAGCCGCGGGCGACCAGGTCGTCGCCGTCGGGGTGGTCGGCCAGCGAGACAGCAGCGGAACCGGCATGGAGGGCTATCGCGTGCTGGTCGGCGACCCCGCCGACATTGCCATCGCGCCAGCTCCCACGCCGGCACCGTCGAGCCCGCCGCCCACGCCCACGCCGACCCCGGTTCCGTCCGCTACGCCCGAGCCGACGACCACTCCCGCCCCCACCGCCACGCCGACGCCGACCGAGACGCCCCCGCCCACACCCACGCCCGAGCCGACCGCGACCCCGACGGCGCCACCCTCGTCGTCGCCGAGCCCGACGGCATCGCCGACGCCCGCCCCCAGCCCAGTCCCGGCCCTCGTGCCGGTCGGGCAGGCGAGGCTGCAGCCGATCGGGAGCCGGGTCCACGTCCAGGGCATCGTGACCTCCGGCGCCGGCCAGGCCGGCATCGGGTCGCTGGTGACCGTGCAGGACGGCCAGGCCGGCGTCTTCGTGCGGCTGCCGGACGATCTGCCTTCCGTCGAACGCGGATCCCGGCTCGACGTCGTCGGCCGCCTGCACGACCCGTACGGTCAGCTCGAGGTGCGGTCCGATCCGGGCGCGGCCACGATCGCCGCCGGTGGCCCTGAGCCCGATCCCGTCCCCACGACCGCCGCCGGGGTCGGTGAAGCGACCGAGGGGCGCCTCGTCGTCGTGGAGGGCACGCTGCGCGGGTCGATCACCCGCGAAAGCAGCGGCGATCTCGTCTTCCGGCTGGTGGACGCGGCCGGTGGCGAGGTGCGAGGCCGCATCGGCAAGGAAGGGGGCCTGGCGGCCGGGAGCGTGGCGGCCGGCAGCCGGGTCAGGATCACCGGCGTGGTCGGCCAGCGCGCCTCGCGCCGGGGAGCGCTCGACGGGTACCGCGTCTGGCTGCGTGAGGCTGCCGACCTGGTCGTGACGGCCCCGCCGGCCAGCTCGAGCCCGGCAGCGACCGCGACCCCCGGACCAGGCGGGGCGCCCAATGCCTCCGCCGGGCAGCCCCGCGTCATCTCCATCGCCGCCGCCCTGCGGGCCGGCACGGGCAGCGCCTCGATCGAAGGGACGGTGACGGTCAAGGCCACGCTTCTCGACGCCACCGGGCGGCGGACCATCGTCCAGGACGCCAGCGCCGCGATCGAGGTCCGCCTCCCGTCGGCGGGTCCCACCCCCGGAGTGGGCGCCCGAATCCGGGTGACCGGCGAGCTCGGGCGGGCATACGGCGCGCCACGGCTCGCCGCGACCGCGATGGTTGTGCTCGATGGCGGATCGTCGCCCACGCCGGTGACGCTGCGGGCTGCGCCTGGCGAGGCCCAGGAGGGGATCCTGGTGCGGGTGGAGGGTCGCATCACCGACCTGCGCCGGCTCGGCGACCGCTGGCGGGCCGAGATGACGACCGGGGCCGGCACGGTGGTGATCGCGGGCCTGGCCGGGGCGGCGATCCCGGCCTCCGCACTGCCCGAAGGCACAGCGGTCCGGGTCGTCGGCGTCGTTCGGCGACCGCACCCGTCCGCAACTGACCGTCGCTGGGCGATCGTGCCGCGGGACCCGTCCGACGTGGTCGTCCTCGCGGCTGCCAAGGCCCCGCCGAACGCGGCTTCGGCGAAGCCGGGCGGCTCGGCGACAGCGAACGCAGCCTCGTCGGGCGGCGCCCGTGGGGGCGAGCCCGGCCCGGGTTCGGGGCCGGTCGGCGTCGACCTGGACGGGCTGTCCGCTCACCCCGGTGAGCGGGTGCAGGTCGGCGGGCTGGTGTCCACGGTCGAGACGGCCGCGTTCTCGCTCGACGACGGCACGGCCCTCGGGCGCGTGGAGGTCGCCGGAGACGCGCTCGAGCTCCTGCCCCTGCTCGCACCGGGTGATGCGGTCGGCGTCACCGGCCGGGTTCGGCTGAGCGACGGCGGCCCGGTCGTGCTTCTCGACGACGCGACCGACCTCGTACGGCTCGGCGATCTCGGCGAGCCGTTGCCGCTGGCGCCGGCTGCCGATCCGGACGCCGCGGACCCCGAGCCGGACGACGACGGCCAGGCCGCCCTCGCGGGAGACGACGCGCAGGGCAGCCGGGCGAGGTCGGGCGCGACTTCAGGCGGCGTGCTGGAGGCCACGCCCGTGGCCGCTGGCGGGGCCGGTCTGGGGGCGATGCTGCTCGCGGGCGGGACGGCCGTGGCGCTGCGCCGCCGGCGTGCTCACCGCATCCTGGCCGCGCGAATCGCCGCCCGGCTCGCCGCCCTCGAAACGGGCGGCGGCGCCGGCTCGCAGCCGGGGACCGCGTCACTGCGGGCCGCGTTCGAGCCCGCGTCCGCGACTGCGCCGCCGGCCGGGCCGGCGATCGAGCCTGAGCCCGCACCGGGGGCCCAGCTGGCGATCGGGCCCGTGACCCAGCCCACGATCGAACCCGGGAACGGTGCGCCGAGCGAGCCCGAGCGTGGCCACGCTTGACGCTCCCGATCGGAGCGGACTATCCTCGCCCGAGTTTCGCGCGTCGCGAAGCGCGGGGGCGGACCCCGGCGCCGTAGCTCAGCAGTTCCTGATCGCGCCGGCAACCGGCGAGCCAGGACGAGCCCCGGCGACAGCACACCGGTACGAGGGAGGCTCAGACCGTGGCCGAGGCCTACTGCGTCAAGTGCAAGGCGAAGCGCGAGGTTAAGGGCGCGCAGAAGATCACCATGAAGAACGGCAAGCCCGCCATCACCGGTACCTGCCCGGTGTGCGGCACGAAGGTGTTCAAGATCGGGGGCTGACACCCCGCGCTTGACGCGCATGCGAGCCCCCGCCGGGAACGACGGGGGCTCAGTGTTTGTGGTCGTGACAGGGGGCCGGCCCGCGGGCGCGGCCTCCGCTGCGGGGGCGTGGTGCCGAGCTGCGGCCGGCGGGACCACCATCGAGCTGCCATGCGGGAGACGTGGCGGGGTTGGCAGCCGGCAGAAGGCGATGCCGGTGCTCCGTCGCGATGGAGGCGCTCGACCTGCGGCGCGACCTGACGTTGCTGCTACCCGGGGGGCACGGAGCTGAGGATGGATCGAAACCGATGGCTGTGAACGACGTACAGGCACCGGTGAAGAACCGGGGTTGGATCGTAACGATCAGCGCCACGATCGCGCTCCTCATGTTGGGCGCGCTGTACGCGTGGAGCGTCGTCAAGCAGGCCGTGCCAGCGGAGTGGGGCTGGAGCGAGGCAGACAAGATCTGGCCCTACTCGATCTGCCTGATCTTCTTCTCGATCTTCACCGCGATCGGCGGACGCATCCAGGACAAGCGCGGTCCCCGCATCATGATCACTGCCGGCGGCATCTTCGCCGGGCTCGGGCTGATCGTCTGCGGACTGTCGTCGAACCCGCTCGTGTGGTACCTCGGGTTCGGGGTGCTGCTCGGGATCGGCATCGGCCTCGCCTACTCGTCGGGCACGCCGCCGAGCGTCAAGTGGTTCCCCGCCTCCAAGACGGGCCTGATCTCGGGCATCGTGGTGGCCGGCTTCGGCGGCGGAGCCGTGTGGGTCGCGCCGACCCTGCGCGCCCTCATCGGCTCGTACGGCATCCCCACGACCATGATCGTCTTCGGGATCGCCGTGGCGGCAGTCATGGTGTTCTTCGCCCAGTTCGTCAAGGCGCCGCCTCCGGGCTACGTACCGCAGGAGTCGCCGGCCAAGGCGGGGGCGAAGGCCAAGCCGCGGAAGGTCGTGGTGGACTTCGCGCCGGCCGAGATGGCCCGCACCTGGCAGTTCCCGGTCATGGTGGCCTGCTTCGCCTTCGGCGGCGGGGCCGGCCTCGTCGTGATCGGCAACATGGCCTCGATCGTGACCAGCTTCGGGCTCGAGGCCTACAGCGCCATCGCCGTCAGCGTGCTGGCCCTGGGCAACGGCTTCGGACGCGTCATCTACGGCAAGCTGTCGGACAACTTCGGCCGCATCGCGATCCTGGCCTTCGCCATGGCCCTCCAGGCGGCCCTCATCCTGGCCCTGTCGATGATCGGCACGGCCTCCGCCGAGACCGTGGATGGCGTCACCAAGTTCACCGGTCCGGCCACCGTGCCCCTCGCCCTGGTGCTCGTCCTGGTGGCGTTCATCGGCGCCAACTACGGGGCGAACCTGGCCGTGTTCCCGGCCCTGACGAAGGACTTCTTCGGCCTCAGGAACTTCGGCTCCAACTACGGCCTCGTGTACCAGGGGTGGGGCATCGGCGGCTTCATCGTCTCGCAGGTCGCCGCCTACCTCATCGCCGGGCGCAAGGCAGACGGCGCCGCCGACATCTACCTCTGGGCGTTCTACGAGACCATCGCCATCCTGGTCGTCGGCGTCGGGCTCCTGCTCATGCTGCGGGCGCCGAAGCGCAAGGCCGAGGCCGAGGTGCCGGTGGCGGCGAGCGCGACCTCGTGACCGGCTGAGAACCCGCACCGGCGGACGCCGGTCGCGGGACCACGCGCAGCATCATCGAGCCGGGGCCGGCGGCGGCCCCGGCTCTTCTCGTTCACGCTGACGGCCGTTCCGGGCTCTCCGCATTCGCGCCATCTCCGCCTGCCGCGGGCCGTTCGGACCCTCATCTCCGGGACGCTCGGCAGTCCGGCCCTGCGGGCCGTCCCTGTAGAATTGCCGGGTTCCCGCCCCGCAGCGACGAGGTCCTGTTCTGTTACGCCGTCCCGACCTCGCCGCCGCACCCTGCCCCTCGGGGAGCGGCGCTCCGCATCCCGGATCGCCCGCCCCGGGCGGCGGCGCCGCGCCCGGCTGCCGGGCATCGGCGAGCGTGGCCACCCACCGTTCGGCCGGGCGCTCTCCGGCCGGCTCCAGCTGATCCCGGTACGCAGGAGGTTCCGCACATGCCCGTTCGCGTCGGTATCAACGGCTTCGGCCGCATCGGCCGCCAGTCGCTCCGGACGATCATCGAGCGCGCCCCGGAGATCGAGGTCGTCGCCGTCAACGACATCGTCGACGTGCCGACCAACGCCCTGCTGTTCAAGCGCGACTCGACCTACGGCGCCTACCCCGGGACCGTCAGCTACGA
>JAGDMV010000116.1 GCA_017860675.1 Chloroflexota bacterium | reverse complement strand
TTCGCCGGTGCGTACCGGGTGGCGTTCGCGGTGGTTGCCGCCGCCATCGCGCTGGCCGGCACGCTGTACGCGCTGCGGTTGCCGGAGACACGGCCCCGGTCCGTGCCGGGAACCCCCGAGCCGGCAGCGGGCTCGGGCCGGACGTCGGGGATCGGTGCGCGCCGGCGCTGGTGGAACGACCCCCGTCTCCTTGCCTACGCGGCCCTCCAGATGCTCACGATCGGTTCGTACCTGCAGCTGTTCATGATCTTCCCGGTCGATGCCGCCGACCGGCTCGGCGTGGGCCCCGGCAGCTGGGCGGTGATCCTGTCGATCAACGGGCTGCTCATCCTGGCCGGCCAGGGCGTCGTCTCTCGGGCCGTCGCCCGGTTCCGGAAGCCGGCAGCGGTCGCCGGCGGCGTCCTCCTCTGGTCCGTCGGCTTCGTCATCCTGGCCCTGCCGATCCCGTTGCTCGTGGTGGCGGTGGCGCTGGTCATCCTCACCGCTGGCGAGATGATCGTGTTCCCGCTCCAGCCGGCGGTCGTCGCCGACCTGTCGCCGCCCGAGGAACGAGGCCGCTACCAGGGGGTCCTGTCGTTCGGCACGGCGGTGGGGAACGCGATCGCGCCGCTGGTCGCCGGGGCGGCGGTGGCGGCGATCGGGGGGGCCTGGTGGGCGCTGCTCGCGGCAGGCCTGGTCGGGCTGTCGGCCGGCTACGCGGCCTTCGGCCGGATCGTGCGTCCCTCCGTCCCCGGCCCGACCGCGCCGGGACAGTCGCCCGACCAGGAATCGTGACGGCCGGCGGGGGGCGCCGGCCGTCGGTTTCGCCGGGTGGCGGGGTTCAGCCCGCCCGCACCTCGCGGAAGCAGTCCGAGCAGTAGACCGGCTTGTCCATCCGCGGCTTGAACGGGACCTGGGCATTGTTGCCGCAGCGCGAGCATGTCACCGCGAAGTACTCGCGGGCCGCGGGCTCGCCGCGCTCGTAGCCCCGCGGGCCGCCGATGCTGCGGACGTCCCAGCCGTCGCCGCGCGCCGACCGGCGGGAGGCGCGGCAGGCCGGGCAGCGCTTGGGCTCGGAGGTGAAGCCCTTCTGGGCGTAGTACTCCTGGTCGGCGACGGAGTGCACGAACGGCATCCCGCAGTCCACGCAGGTCAGGGTCCGGTCGCTGTACGTCAAGGCTTCCCTCCAGGCTGGTTCGCTGGCGACCGGCGCTGCTCCGGGGATCGCCGGGCATCGACCGGGAGCGCGCGGGGGCGGGGGAAGCCGGTGGCCGCGCGACCCGGGTGACGTGCTCGGAACCCTTCGGGGGCGCGCACCGGTAGCGTGGCCGGCAGGATATCACCAACCCGCGGAGGGGTCGGCCGGCGGCCGCCGGGGCCCCGCGGGACCTGTCACAATGCCGCTGGCGCCGGGCCGGATGGACCGGCGTGTCACGCGCGATCGCTGCGGAGGGCCCACGCCGGATGCTCCGTCTCGTGCACACGGCCGACGTCCATCTCGGAGCGCGTCACGCCGACATGGGCGACCAGGCGGCCGCGCTTCGCGAGCGGCAGCACAAGGCCTTTGCGACCGCGGTCGACCTGGCCCTCGCCGAGAAGGTCGACGCGTTCCTCGTCGCCGGCGACCTGTTCGATTCCAACACCCAGCCCCGGCGCACCGTCGAGCGCGCGGCGGCCGAGCTGGCCCGGCTGGTGGCTGGTCACGTCCGGGTCGCCCTCATCCCCGGCACGCATGACGTCTACGACCGGGCGTCCGTCTACCGGGCCTACGACCTGGCCTCGATGGCCGGGGCCCCGGCCGGCTCGGACCGGCTGGTGGTCCTCACCCCGGAGCGGCCCGAGGTCACCTGGGCTGCCCTCGACCTCACCGTCCACGGCCGGGTCTTTGCCACCAAGCGCGCGCCGGTCGATCCCCTGGCCGGCCTCGACGTCAGCGCCGACAAGCGCACCACCTGGCACGTGGCGCTGGTCCACGGCTCGGTCCGCGTCACCGGCAAGACGGAGCACGACGAGGTCGTCGTCGCCCCGGACGCGATCGCCGCCAGCGGCCTCGACTACCTGGCTTTCGGGCACTGGCACTCGGTCCAGCGGGGCCGGGCCGGGGCCACGGTCTGGGCCTACCCGGGAGCGCCCGAGCCGGTTGCCCTGGATCAGGCCGGTGCCGGCAACGTGCTGCTGGTGGGACTCGAGGAGCGGGACGGGCGCCGCCAGGTGACGCTCGAGGAGCGACGCGTCGGCCGGACGCGGATGGAGCGGCTGAGTCTCGACACCGCGGAGGTCGCGAGCCAGCCCGCGCTCGTCGGCCGCCTGGCCGCAATGGGCGACCCGGACCTCGTCCTCGACGTGCGGCTGACCGGTCTGCGGCCGGAGGCGCTCGACCTCGTCGCCGAGGAGGTGGAGCGCGAGCTCGCTGCCCGCTTCTTCCGGCTGCGGGTCCGCGACGCCTCGGTCGCGGCCCTGCCCGAGGGCCCGCTGCCGCCGCCCGACACGATCGCCGGCGCGCTGGCACGCGACCTGGAGAACCGCGTCGCCGAGGCCGAGGCTGCCGGCGATCCCGACGCCGCTGCCGAGCTGCGCGAGGCGCTTCGGCTCGGCCGCCTCCTCCTCGATGGCCGGGAGGTGACCCTGTGAGGATCACCCGCCTCGCCCTGCGCTCCCTGCGGATGCACCGCGACCTCGACCTCGAGCTGGCGCCCGGCCTGACCGTGGTCCAGGGCCCGAACGAGTCGGGCAAGACCACCCTGCAGCGGGCGATCGAGCTCGCCCTCTTCCGCCGGGTTACCTCGGCCGACGCCGAGCTGACCTCCCTGCGCAGCTGGGGGAGCGCTGACGATTCGCGGCCGTGGGTGCGGCTCGATTTCGTCCAGGAGGACGAGGACGGCGTCCGCACCGGCAGCCTGGAGAAGGACTTCCGGGGCGCCAAGGGCACGGTCCGCCTCGAGTATGACGGCCAGGTCCTGACCGATCCGGCGGCCGTCGACGACCTCATGGCCGATCTCACCGGGATCCCCGGCGAGAAGTTCTTCCGTTCCACCGCCTCGATCCGGCACCACGAGGTGAACGACCTTGCCCGCGACGAGGGGGCCCTCCGCGACCGCCTGCAGGCCTCGATCAGCGGCGCCGACCGGGGCACGAGCGTGGTCAAGCGGCAGCTGGAGCGGGCGCTGCACGACCTCGAGGCCCAGGGCGCCAAGAACCCCGGCCGGCTGAAGATCGCCGAGGAGGCGGTCGCCCGGACCGAGACGGTGGTGGCCGGCGGAGAGGCGCAGCTGGCGGCGCTGGAGCGCGACCGGGATGCGCTGGTGGTCGCCCGCGAGCGGCGCGCCGAGGCCGACGCCACCCTCGAGGAGCGGCGCGCCCTGCTGGAGCGCGCGCGACAGGCCGAGCGCCTCGCCGCGGAGCGAGAGGTCGCCCGCGAGCGATTCGAGCGCTACCGGCAGGCGGTGGTGGTCAGCGAGCAGATCCAGGCCCTTGAGGCCAGCCACCCGTCGCCCGACGCCCTGCCGGTCCTGCGCCAGATCGTCGAGCGGCTGCGGGGTCTCGACCGCGACGTGTCCACCCTGCGGGCCCAGCTGAGCGAGGAGCCGAGCTCGGTCGAGTACGACATCAGGATCCCCGAGCCCCGCTACAGGCCGTTCGCCTGGCTCAGCCTCGTGCTGGCGATCGGCGGCGTCGTGGCGGCCGGCCTGGGCGTGCTCAGCGGCCAGCTGGCGATCGCCTTCGGCGGCGCCGCGGCCGCCGTGGTCGCCCTGCTCCTCGCCTGGTACGCCCGGACACGCAGGCGGGCCGCGTTCGACCTGCGCCGCCAGAAGCAGCTCCGCGATGACGAGATCGCCCGCCGCCTGCGCGGTCGCTCGTCTCTCGAGGACGAACTCAGGCGCAAGGAAGCCGACATGAAGGCGCAGCTGGCCAGCATCGACCTGCCCGACCTGCCGGCGGCCGAGGACCTGCTGGCCCGCGAGGACGCCCACGTCCAGGAGATCGGCCGCGCCAGGGCCCAGCTGGACGGGCTGGTCGGCAAGGAGCCGGTCGAGACCCTGGGCCAGGTCCGCGACGCCGCCGCCCTCGAGATCGAGCAGAAGACGGCCGCCCTCGAGATGCTCGGCCCGATCGCCCGCGAGCCGCGCGCCCGCGAACGGCTCGAGGTCGAGGTCCGCGACTGCGAGGGCGCCCTCGAGCGGGCGCGCGACGACGAAGCCACGGCCCGCGCCCGCGTCGAGCAGAACCCCGTGGATGCAGACCAGGTCGCCCTGGAGGCCGAGCGCCTGGCCGCCTGGCGCGAGCAGCTGGCGGCGCTGCGCCGCCGGGCGCGGATCTACCGCCTCACCCACGAGGCCATCGACCGGGCCGAGCTGGCCACCATGCGCCGGGCCACCCGCTACCTCGAGAAGCGGATGCGCGGCGACCTGGAGCGCCTCACCGACGGGCGCTACCGCCGGGTGGAGGTCGACGACTCAACGCTCGCGGTGTCGATCTGGTCGCCCGACCGTGGGGACTGGATCCCGGCCGAGTCGCTGTCCCAGGGCACCCTCGACCAGGTCTACCTGGCCGCCCGCCTTGGGCTCGTGCGGCTGGTCACCCGCGACCGCCGGCCCCCGCTGGTGCTCGACGACCCGTTCGTGACCTTCGACGACGGGCGAGCGGCCCGAGCCTTCGATGTCCTTCGCTCGCTGACGTCCGACCTGCAGGTGATCTACCTGACGACCACCGACCGCTACGACGCCCTGGCCGACCGGGTCCTCGTCCTGCCCGCCCCGCAGCTTCGCGACAGCGGGCCTGCCGGCGACGAGGTGGAGGACGATCTCGCCGGGGTCTCCGTCGCGTCGCGCGCCGAGGGGCCTGTGCCGGCCGCGGACACGACCCAGCCCGGCTGACCGCCGGGATGGCCGGGTACGCCCCCGGGGCCCGGGTGGGCGCGGCGCTCCGGGTCGCGTCTTCGGGCTCGCGGCGGCCGTCGCCTGGGGCGCCGGCGATCTCGGCGGCGGGCTGCTGACGAAGCGGGCGCCGTCGGTCGGATTCGGGGCGGCGGCCGTGGCCGTGGGCGCGATCGCGGTCGGCTAGACTCGGGGCTCGACCCAGCGGCGCAGGGAGGATGCATTCGTGCCAGCCGAGATCCCCGACGGCATCGCCATCGAGCCCATCTTCTTCGTCGAAGCGACCTACTCCCCGGATGCAGCCGAGCGCCGACCGGCGTTCCGGGCCGAGCACCTGGTCCGCATCGCCGCCCTGCGCAACTCCGGGGTGATCGTCGAGGCTGGCGGGCTGGCCGACTTCTCGCGCTCGGTCCTGCTCCTCCGCGCCGCCGACGTGGCTGCGGCAGAAGCGATCGCCCGCGACGACGTCTACTTCCGGAACGGCATCTGGGTGGAGGTCCGCGCCCATCCCCTCGGGCGGGTGTGCCGGCCCGGCGAGCTGCCGGCGGGCTGACCGTGGCGGCGAAGCTCTGCCCGAAGGTGATCCTCGAGGGCACCCGGCTGACCCACAAGACCGACCTGGCCCTGCTGCTCAACGAGCACCCGCGCTTCGTCGGCCCGCGGCGCTACCGCTACCCGTCGCCGCTCGTCTCGGCCGAGTGGTGCGGCTTCACCAACCACCCCTGGGGTCGCGGCCTCATCAACTACTCCCCGGACGAGCGCGAACGGGCGATGGAGGCCTACGCGACATGGGCCCGGCTGTTCGAGCTCCTGCCCTACTACAGCTGGATCGTCGACCGCTTCCACCTCTCGACCCAGGCGGAGCAGACCCGGCTCAACGGGGAGCGGCCGGACTTCGGCTGGCTGGAGCAGAGGCTGCTGCCGCTCGGCTTCCGGGTCGTGCTGTGCGTCCGCCGGCCGGAGACATTCGCGGCGGCCCGCGAGGCGCGCCTGCCGGTGAGCGGCAAGCCCAGCCAGTACGACGACATCGACATCTTCGTCCGCGAGCAGTCCCTCCTGCGCGAGCTGGCCGGGGCGTCGGCGCTGCCGCGATTCGAGCTCGACGTGTCCGACGACGACGTGCCGGCTGCCGCCGATCGGCTGGTCGACTGGCTTGAGGCGACCGGCGGGCTGACGCTGCCCGACGGCCTCT
>JAGDMV010000115.1 GCA_017860675.1 Chloroflexota bacterium | reverse complement strand
CGGCGGAGAAGCCACCGGGCGGTAGGCGCGCCGGTCCGGGTCGGGCGCCATGCTCGCAGGACCGTGGCAACCGGGCACGGGGGCGGACGCCACGCTCGCAGGACGGCCGCGGTGGGCGCGGGCCGGGTCGCGATGCCGGTGGGGCCGTCCGGGCTGCCCGATCCGGCCCTTCAGCCCTTGGGAGCCGGTGGGTGTCCGCCCGAAACTCGCGGTTTGGACCGCGCGAGGCGGCCCGCCCGTACCCGGAGGTGCGCCATGGCCACGGCGATCGAGCTGCGCGGCCTCACCCGCTACTACGGGCGCCGGCGGGGGATCCTCGACGTCTCGCTCGACGTGCACGAGGGCGAGGTCTTCGGGTTCCTGGGCCCGAACGGGGCCGGCAAGACGACCACCGTCCGGCTGCTGGTCGGGCTCGCCCGGCCGACGTCTGGGTCGGCCACGGTCGCCGGCCTCGACGCCACGATGGGCGGGCGGGCGCTGGCGGCGCGGATCGGCTATCTCGACCAGGACCCGCGCTTCTACCGCTGGATGACCGGCCGCGACCTGCTCGAGCTGGTCGGCCGGCTCCACGGCCTCGCCGGGGCGGAGCTCCGCCTACGGGTGGGCGAGGTCCTGGAGCTGATCGGGCTGGAGGGTGCCGCCCGGCGTCGCATCGGCGGCTACTCGGGCGGCATGCGCCAGCGGCTGGGGATCGGCCAGGCGATGCTCAACCGTCCGTCCGTCCTGTTCCTCGACGAGCCGGTCAGCTCGCTCGACCCCGAGGGTAGGCGCGACGTCCTCGACATCGTCGAGCGCCTGCGGGGCGTGGCCACGGTCCTCCTCTCCACCCACATCCTGTCCGACGTCGAGCGGGTCTGCGACCGGGTGGCGATCCTTGACCACGGCCGGCTGGTTACCGAGTCGCGGATTGACGACCTGCTGGAGCTACATGCCGCGCCGGTCCTGGAGTTGGACCCGGAGCCGGGACAGGCGGAGCCGGTGCGCCTGCTCGTCGAGCGCCTGCGATCCGCACCGTGGGCCAGGGAGGTACAGACCGGGCACGGGCTGATCCGGGTGGTGACTGCGGACACGTCGCGTGCCGCGGGCGAGATCCTGCCGCTGGTTGCGGCCGCCGGCGTGGTGCTCGCCCGGTTCGAGCGGGTGCGGCCGAGCCTGGAAGACGTCTTCCTGCGGCTCGTCGGCGCCGAGGAGCCACCCACTGCCGTGCCCCCGGACGCGGCGCCATGAGCGGTCTCGGGGTGCTGCTCCGGCGGGAGCTGCTCGAGCAGTGGCGAACCTATCGCCTGCTTGTCGTCCTGGCCGTGTTCGCCGTCATCGGCATCGTCTCGCCGCTCACCGCGCTGTACATCAACGAGCTGCTGGCGGCCCTCGGCGGCGGCCAGATCGAGATCGTCTTCCCGACGCCGACGGCCGCCGATGCCGTGGCCCAGCTCATCAAGAACGCGGGCCAGATGGGGGCGTTCATCGCCGTCCTGCTGACGATGGGCGCGGTCGTGACCGAGAAGGAGCGCGGGACCGCGGCCATGATCCTGACCAAGCCGGCCACCCGACCGGCGTTCCTGGGAGCCAAGGCCCTGGCTGTGGGTCTGCTGCTGGCCGCCGGCGTCGCCCTCGCCTATGGCCTGGCGGCCGCGTACACGGCCGTGCTGTTCGAGCCGCTGCCCCTGGTCGGCGTCGTGGCCTCGGCATTGCTGCTCTGGCTGTCGCTCGCGGTCTGCGGGGCGGTCACGTTCCTGGCCAGCACCGTGGCACCTTCGGCCATCGTCGCCGGGGGAGTCGGGCTGGCTGTGGTCCTCGGGTCGGGGATCCTTGGCGCGTTTCCGGCGCTCGCGCCGTACATGCCGCCAGGCCTCTGGGGCGCTGCCCAGGAGCTGGCTCTCGGCCGCGCCCCCGCCTTCGACCTGGCCGGCCCGGTGCTGCTGAACGCCGGTGCGGCCCTGGTCGCTCTCGTCCTTGCCGGGGTCGCCTTCCGGCGCCAGGAGCTGTAGCTCAGCTCGCCGCCGTCGCCGGCAGATCCGGCCCGGGCTCGCCGGTGCTCGGCGGCGGCGACGTCCGGGCGTGACGTCGAGCCAGCCGCACGACCGCGAAGCCAACCAGGGCAACCAGGCCGACGATCAGCAGGACCGGCAGCCACACCACGACCAGCCAGATCCCGACGTTGACGGCTTCCTGGCCCATCTCCACCAGGGTCGCGGCCGCCCGGTCGATCTCCGAGGCCGGGTCCCAGCCCTGCTGGACGGTCGTCACCGCGACCGGCGGCGGCAGGGTGAACTCGACGGCCAGGGTGGCCATGGCCGCCTGCCCCTCGAGGCGCAGCTTCTCGGCCTCGAGGCGCTCGATCTGCTCGCGGACCGAGGTGAGCTGGCCCTGGACCTCGAGGATGTCGGGGATCTTGGTCGCCCGTTGCATGATCTCCTGGAGGGCCGTCTCGGTCGCTCGGAGGTTGACCAGCCGGGCACCGAGGTCGACGACCTGGTCGGTGACCTCGGTGCTGGACGTCTGCTCGGCGAGGACCTTCGCGCCGGCCTTCCGCGCCACGACGAGGGCGTCCTCCCAGCGGGCGGCCGGGATCCGGTAGGTAATGCGGGCCGACGCGGTCTCGTCCTGGCCGGACCGCTCGGACGCGGCGACGTAGCCGCCGAGCACCTCGATGCCGCGGGCCACCTCGGACAAGGCGGCGTCCAGCTCGGTCACCTGGATGGAGAGCGTTCCCGTCCGGACGATCAGGCGATCTCCCTTCAGCAGGTCGCCGTCCGGCGCCGTCGCTCCGCCGCCCTCGGCGGCCGGCACCTCGGTGTTCGCGTAGTCGCGGAACGCGGCGGCGGCGCTCGGGGCTGGAACCGGGCCGCCGACGCCATCCAGCCGCGTGGCGGTGCCGCCGCAGGCGGCAAGCAGGAGGGTCGAGGCCGCCGCCAGGAGCACGAGGTGGCGCAGGTGGACGGCACGATGACGCGGGTTCGGTCGGGGGTCCATGTCGGGCACTCCTGGCGCGACCGCGGGCGAGGCTGGCGGCCCGCTTCGCAGCCCCCGGGACGCGACCGGCCGGGCGTTGGTTTCGTCGCCGGTGCCGGCGGTCCACGGCCGCCCGCCCCACCGCGTGCGGGGCCGCGACCCTGGGGCTCGTTCAGACGGATCCGCCGGCGATCAGCCGGCGCAGGTCACCGGCTCAGCCCTCGGACCCGTCGAGGAGCTCGTTGTCGATCAGTCGCGTCGGCCCGAAGCGGACCGCCAGCGACAGGAGGGCCGGGCGGTCGACGACCTCGAGCTCGACCAGCGTCCGGGCGTCCGCGCATGAGACGTACTCCGGCTCGGCCAGCGGCTCGGCGGCGAGCATCTCGGCCACGATGCGGCGCAGCCGGTCGGCGTCGCGCTCGCCTGCAGCCCAGGCGTCCCGGCCGGCGACCAGGGCGCGATGAAGGACCGGCGCGGCCGCCCGCTCCCCGGCCGAGAGGTGGACGTTGCGGCTGCTCATCGCCAGCCCATCGGGTTCGCGAACGGTGGGGCAGCCGACGACCTCGGTGCCGATCGCCAGGTCGCGCGCCATCCGGTCGATCACGCGCAGCTGCTGGAAGTCCTTGCACCCGAAGTAGGCGCGCTCGGCCCGAATCAGGCCGAACAGCACGGCCACGACCGTCGCCACCCCGTCGAAGTGGCCCGGCCGGGCGGCGCCCTCGAGCGGCGACGCGATCGCCCCGACGGCCACCGTCGTGTCGAAGCCGGGCGGGTAGACCTCGGTCACGGGCGGAGCCCAGATGAGGTCGGCCCCCTCGGCGGCGCAGATCGCCACGTCGTGGGCCTCGCTCCGCGGGTAGCGGTCGAGATCAGACGGGTCGTCGAACTGGCGCGGGTTGACGAAGATGGTGACGACGACGGTCGCCGTCTCCGAGCGGGCCCGGGCGATGAGCGAGCGATGGCCGGCATGCAGCCAGCCCATCGTCGGGACCAGCCCGACCGGCCGTGGCGAGCGGTCGAGGGCTTGGCGCAGCTCGTCCCGGGTGCGCAGGACCTCCACCGCTCAGAGGTCGCGGTCGAGCGGAATCCCGGCCCCGGACTCGTCCGCCACGGTCTCGCGATCGAGCGGCGATCGTCCAAGGACCTCGGCCAGGACCGAGTCGTCCATGCGGACCGTCTCGGCCTCGCCCGGGAAGGCCCCGGCCTCCACGTCGGCCTTGTAGGCCCGGGCGGCCTCCAGGATCGTCTCGCGGAGCGACGCGTAGCGACGGGCGTGGCGGGGGGTGAAGTCGCCGAGGCCGAGGACGTCGGTGATCACCTGGACCTGGCCCGAGCAGTCCGGCCCTGCCCCGATTCCGATCGTCGGGATCCGCAGCCGTGCCGTGATCGCCGCCGCCAGCTGGGCCGGCACGAGCTCGAGGACGACCGAGAAGGCCCCGGCCTCCTGGACGGCGAAGGCGTCGGCCAGCAGGGCCCGGGCGGCCTCGCGGCTCTTGCCCATGACCCGGACCTTGCCGATGGCGTTGATCGCCTGCGGCGTCAGCCCGATGTGACCCTGGACGGGGATGCCGGCCCGGACGAGCGCCTCGATCACCCGGGCGCTGCGGACCCCGCCCTCGATCTTCACTGCCTGGACACCGCCCTCGCGCAGGAAGCGGCCGGCGCTGGCGAGCGCCTCGTCGGGCGAGGCGTAGGACAGGAAGGGCATGTCGCCGACGATCAGCGCGTGCCTGGCGCCCCGGACCACCGCCTTGGTGTGGTGGAGCATCTCGTCCATGGTCACGCGGACGGTGCTCTCGTACCCGAGCATCACCTGGCCAAGCGAGTCGCCGACCAGGATCATCGGCAGACCGGCCTCGTCGAGCAGGCTGGCGGTGGGATAGTCGTAGGCGGTCGCCATCGCGATGCGCTCGCCGTCGGCATGCATCCGGGCGATGTCGGTGACGGTCAGGCGGCGGGCCTGGGCGGGCGGCGCACTCACGGGCGGGCTTCCTCCTCGGCGGGATCGTCGGGCCGGGCGTCGGTGGCGAGCCCTGCCTCGCCGGCGGGCAGCCGCGGCCCGGTCCCGGCGCCAGTCTGCGCCGCGGCGTCGCGCGCGTCCAGCGCGGCCGCCACCCGGTCCAGGACGCGGTCGGCCACCTCGCGCTTGGGCAGCAGCGGCAGGGCATCGGAGCTCCCGTCGGCGGCCAGTATCGTCACCTGGTTGGTGTCGGTGCCGAAGCCGGAGCCGGGCTCGCTCACGTCGTTGGCCACGAGCAGGTCAACGCCCTTTGCAGCGAGCTTGGCGCCGGCCCCGGCGAGCGAGCCGGTCTCGGCGGCGAAGCCGACCAGCACCGGTCGGGGCGCCAGCCGTGCGGCCCGGTCGGCGATCCCGGCAAGGATGTCGGGGTTCGGCACGAGCCTGAGCGTCAGACCGGCATCCGTGCGCCGGATCTTGGCCGTGGCCGGCTCGGCCGGCCGGAAGTCGGCCACGGCGGCGGCCATGACGAGGGCGTCGAAGCCGGCCCGCTCCCCCGGGGCGGCAACGAGGCTGTCGAGAGCGGCCCCCATCTCGGCCGCGGTCTCGACCCGGACGACGCTGACGGCCTCGGGCAGGGCGACGCTCACGGCCGCGCACACGAGGGTGACGCGGGCCCCCCGGTCGCGGGCGGCCTCGGCGACGGCGACGCCCATCCTGCCCGAAGAGCGGTTGCCGATGAAGCGGACCGGGTCGATGGGCTCGGCCGTGCCCCCGGCGGTGACGACGACGTGCCGCCCGTCCAGGTCGGCCTCATGCGGGATCGTGGCCAGCAGCGGGGGACGCTGGGCGGGGTCCGCTGCCCGGACCGCGGCGTCGCCCACGGCGGCCACCACGGCATCGACGATCTCGCCCAGCTCGGCCAGCCTGCCGGGACCGACCTGGCCCGAGGCGAGCGGCCCGCTGATCGGGTCGACGATCCAGTAGCCGAACGAGCGCAGGCGCTCGACGTTCGCCTGGGTGGCGGGGTGAGCGTACATCTCTCCGTCCATCGCCGGCGCGACGACGACCGGGGCCCGGGTCGCCAGGCAGGTGGCGGTGACCACGTCGGCCGGCAGCCCGTTGGCCATCGCCCCCAGCCAGTGGGCGGTG
>JAGDMV010000114.1 GCA_017860675.1 Chloroflexota bacterium | reverse complement strand
AGCTTCATCTGGCTCGTCGGCTCGCGCTTCTTCGTCATGCTGGCGGCCGCGCTCATGACCAACCTCAGCGTCTTCTACCTGGCCCAGTCGTTCGGCTTCGATGCCGACGAGACCGGGCGGACCAAGCTCGTGCTGCTCGGGGTTGTGGCCGTCGGCGTGATCCTGGCCGTCCTGCCGGCCAGCCGCCTGTCCGACCGCTTCGGGCGCAAGCCGGTCATCTACTGCTCCTGCGCCATCGGCGCCTGCGGGTTGGCGGTCCTGGCCAGCGCCACGGCGATCCCGGTGGCGATGGCCGGCGCAGCCGCGGTCGCCGTGTCGTCGGGCGCCTTCCTCGCGGTCGACTGGGCGCTCATGACCGACATCGTGCCCAAGGCCTCGGCCGGTCGGTACATGGGCATCTCGAACGTCGCCACGGCCTCGTCCGGCACGGTCGCCCTGGCGGTCGGCGGGGCAGCGGTGATGGACACCTTCAACTCCCTGCTGGGATACGGTGCCGGGCCCCGGGCGGCGCTCTGGTTCGGAGTCGGCTGCTACCTCGTCGGGGCGCTCCTCCTGCGGCCGGTCGTCGAACGGCGACGGACCGCCGAAGCCCGGGCCGTCGACCCGGCCGGCGCCTGAGGCGGCGCGGCGCAGGGCGAGTCCTCCCGGCCGCGGGCAACCCCGGGGCGCGGATGGGCCAGAATTGACGCCAGCCGGCGCACCTTGGGCCAGCGGCCCGCGGCGCTGCCGCCCTCCGCCGGCTCGAGGGAGGAAACGCGACCCATGGCCTCCGCCACCCGTCCCACGGTCGGCTTCATCGGCCTCGGGATCATGGGGCGCCCGATGGCCCGCAACCTGCTCCGGGCGGGGCACCCGCTCATCGTCCATGACGTAGTCGCCGGCCCGGTGGCAGATCTCGTGGCAGAGGGGGCCGCCGTGGCCGCGTCGCCGCGCGACGTCGCGGCGGCATGCGACGTGCTCATCACGATGCTGCCCGATTCGCCGCAGGTCGAGGACGTCTACCTGGGCGATGGCGGAGCGCTCGAGGCCGCGCGGCCGGGCTGGCTGGCCATCGACATGAGCTCGATCGCGCCCCGTGTGGCGCGAGCAGTTGCCGCCCGGGCAACGGCGACCGGCGCGGACATGCTCGACGCCCCGGTGAGCGGCGGCGAGCCGGGGGCGATCGCCGGCACGCTCTCGATCATGGTCGGCGGGAGCGAGGCGGCGTTCGACCGGGCGCGCCCGCTGCTGGGGGTCCTCGGCCGGACGATCGTCCACGTCGGCCCGGCCGGAGCCGGCCAGGTGGTGAAGCTCTGCAACCAGGTCGTGGTCGCGGTCGTGATCGAGGCCGTGGCCGAGGCGCTCGTGCTCGGGACCAAGGCCGGCGTCGAGCCGGAGCGGATCGTCGACGTGCTCCAGGGCGGCCTGGCCGCCACGAAGGTGCTCGAGGTCCGCGGGCCCAACATGCTCGCCGGCCGGTACGAGCCCGGGTTCCGCGCCAACCTGCACCTCAAGGACCTGCGCAACGCGCTCGAGCTGGCCCGCGAGGCCGGGGTCGTCGTGCCGGCCGCCGCCGGGGTGGAGCAGCTGATGCAGCGGCTGCGCATCGCCGGGCGCGGCGACCTCGACCACTCGGCCCTGGTGACGGTGCTCGAGGAGCTGGCCGGGGCACGGGTCTGCGACGGCCCTGCCGGGCCGGGGTGATCAATCGAGGACGGGCCGCATCGCGCGGATGAACGAGATCCCGAGGCAGGAGGAGGGCATGCGCACCGCGATCCAGGTCGTGTTCGACACCGCCGATCCAGCCCGCCAGGCGCGCTTCTGGGCTGCCGCGCTGGGCTACGTTCCCCAGCCCCCACCGACCGGCTTCGCCTCGTGGGAGGCGTGCCTGCGAGCCGAGGGCGTGCCGGAGGAGCACTGGAACGACTGGGCAGCGATCGTCGACCCGGGCGGCGTGGGCCCGCGCGTCTACTTCCAGCGGGTGCCGGAGGGCAAGACCGCCAAGAACCGGGTGCACCTGGACCTCACCGTGTCGGGCGGGCCCGGCGCCACGCTGGAGGAGCGGAAGCGGCGGATCGGGGCCGAGGTTGCCCGGCTCAAGGCCCTCGGGGCGACCGACGAGCGCGGGCCGATGGAGATCGGCGGCGAGTACTGGGTCCGGATGAACGACCCAGAGGGCAACGAGTTCTGTCTGCAGTGACGACCGGCCCAGGCGGCCGGGCGTTCGGCCGGAGGAAGCGGGCCGATCGCGACGCGAGCCCCTTTGCGAGCCGCCTCCGTCTCGTCAGGCGACCACCTCCCGCACGAGGTCCTCGAAGGCGCCCACGTAGCGGTCGATGTCCTCGTCAGTATGCTGGACCGAGAGGGTCCACTCCTCCTCGCGTCCGGGGGCGATGATCACCCCGCGATTGATGTTGTACAGCCAGGCGAGATAGCACAGCGCCACGTCCTGGTACCTGATGAACGACTCGTAATCGGTGATCCGGCCGGTGGCGAAGTTCACGCAGCCCTTGGACGAGATGCCGACGGTGTAACCCGGGAAGTCGTACCTGGCGCAGATGGCGTCGCACTCGCGGATCAGCCGGTCATTCAGGTAGTTGAGGTGCTCGTAGGCGGCGGGGGTCATCACCTCCTCCAGGCTTGCCCGGGCGGCGGCCATCGACAGCGGGTTGCCGTTGTACGTCCCCACCTGGTAGACCTTGCCGCTGCGGACGACCTCCATGATCTCGTCGGTCGCCCCGATCGCCCCCGACGGGAGCCCGCCGGCCAGTGCCTTGGCCAGGGTGACCATGTCGGGCACCACCCCGAAGCGCTCCACCGCGCCGCCGGCGGCAGTGCAGATGCCCGTCTTCACCTCGTCGAAGATGAGGACGATCCCGTGCTTCCTGGTGATCTCGCGTACCGCCTCCAGGTAGCCGGGCTCGGGCAGCACGACCCCCAGGTTCATCATGGCCGCTTCCATGATCAGGCAGGCCGGCTTGCGGCCCTCCTCGATCAGCCGCTCGATGCGGGCCTCCATCATCGGCGCGTCGTTGAAGGGCACGGCCGCGGTCATGTCGACGACGGCCCGCGGGATTCCGGCCCCGTACGAGACCGAGCGGTAGTTGTCGCGCGGCCCGATGTCGCCGAAGTCGGCCACGCCGAGGCTCACCATCACGTAGTCGTGGTGGCCGTGGTATGAGCCGAAGATCTTGAGCACCTGCTCGCGGCCCGTGTATGCCCGGGCGATCCGGATCGCGTCCATGGTCGCCTCGGAGCCGGAGTTCACGAAGCGCCACTTGGGCAGGCGGAAGTTGCGGGCCAGGTGCTCCGCGACGATGACGGAGTCCTCGGTGGGCAGCGCGAACTGGGTGCCGAGCTCGCAGCGCTTCTGGATGGCGGCCACGATGGCCGGATGGGCGTGGCCCTGCACCATGCACCCGAAGCCGTTGTGGAAGTCGCTGATCTCGCGCCCGTCCACCGAGTAGATCTTGGAGCCCCTGCCGTGGGTGAAGTAGATGGGGTAGGGATCGCGCATCTGGTAGCTGGACGACACGCCGGCGACCAGGCTCTTCGAGGCGCGCTCGAAGAGCTGATACGAACGGGGGGTCTCGGCTTCGAGCCGCTTCTCCTCCCGCTCGGCCAGCTCGGCGACCCGCCTGCGATCGATCGTTACCGGTGTCGAAGCCATTGCCTGTCCACTCCTTGCCCGGCTGCTGATTGACCGCATCGTACGCCACCGCTCGGGACCGCCGAGCGGCTCCCGCGGGCGGACCATCGTCCGCCCTCCGTGCCACGCGGGAGACGGCGTGAGGGCGTTGGCCGAGGGCCGTCGGAGGGACGGCCCAATGGCTTCCTTGAGCGGCGGCCGTTCGGCCGAGTTCAGGCTGCCGCGAGTGCGCGCAGGCCGGCCGGATCCTGGAGCCGGCGCCGGATCGCGTTCAGGAAGCGGGCGGCCGTCTCGCCGTCCACCAGCCGGTGGTCGGCCGAGATGGTGAGCTTCATGATCGGCCGGACGGCGAGCCCGTCGCCGATGGCCACCGGGGCAGGCACCGCGCTGGCCACCGCCAGGATGGCAGCCTCGCCCGGGTTGATGATCGCGCTGAACTCGTCCACCTCGAACATGCCCAGGTTGGAGACGGTGAACGTGCTCCCCGACAGGTCGTCGGGGGAGAGCGTCCCCGCCCGGGCTGCCGCGACGAGGGTCGCGGCCCGCTCGTGGATGCCGCCGACGCCGAGGCGATCGGCATCGCGGATGACGGGCACGACGAGACCGCCGGGAACGGCCACGGCCAGCCCGAGATGGACGCGACGGCGGCGCCAGACGGAGATCCCGTCGGTCCTCGCGTTGACGTCGGGGAACTCGGCCAGGGTCTGGGCAGTGGCGGCGAGGACGAAGTCGGTCACCGACAGGTCGGTGCCGCCCGCCTTCAGCTCGGCGCGGACCGCCTGCAGATAGGTCACGTCCACGGCGACGGTGACGGTGAAGTGCGGGGTCGACGTCCAGCTGGCAGTGAGACGCTCGGCGATGACCTGGCGCATGCGGGACAGGCGGCGCGGCTCCTCCTCGCCCTCTACCGCGGGGGTGGCGAGCCCGGGGCCCGCGGGTGTCGGGGCCGCGGCGGCGGGCGCAGTCGGGCCCGCTCCGACCGCCTCCATCGCGACGCGGACGTCGCGTTCGACGATCCTGCCTTCGGGGCCGGTCCCGGTGATCGTCCGCGGGTCGATGCCGCCCTCGATCGCCAGGCGACTGGCTCGCGGGCTGATCCGGAGGCGGCCGGCAGGGCTGGGGGCCGGGAACGCAGCCGCGGCCGGCGTCGGTGCTTCAGCCCTGGCCGGGAATCGGGCTGCCGCGGCAGCAGCCGCCGGCGCCGGGGGAGTGGCTGCGGGACCCGCGGCGGGCGGCGGGGCCGCCGCGACCGCCGCCCCCTCCGGGATCTCCTCGCCCGGCGCACCGACCCAGGCGCAGACCGCGTTGACCGGGGCCGTCTCGCCCTCGCCAACCACGCGCCGCAGGAGGACGCCGTCGTCGAACGCCTCGACCTCCATCACCGACTTGTCGGTCTCGATCTCGAACAGGACATCGCCCCGCGCGACGGGGTCGCCCTCGGTCTTGTGCCAGGCAACGATCGTGCACTCCTCGGTCATCTGGCCGGGCTTCGGCATCAGGATCGGACGGACCATCGGGGCTCCCTCCCGGGCGGTGGCGGGGCGGACGTGGCGCCGGCGGGCAGGCGACCGGCTAGCAGAGGGCCAGCACGGCGGCGGCGATGTCGCCGGCGTTCGGCAGGAAGGCGCGCTCGAGCCCCTCGGCCTGGGGCGAGATCCCGTTGGCCGCCCCGATCCTGCCGACCGGGCCGTCAAGGTAGTCGAACGCCTCCGCCTGGACACGGGCCACGATCTCGTTCACGTAGCTGCCGACGAGGATCGCCTGGCTGGCGACGACGCAGCGCCCGGTCTTGCGCACCGAGGCGAGCACGGTCTCCATGTCGAGCGGGACCAGGCTCCGCAGGTCGATCACCTCGGCCCCGATCCCCTGCTCGGCGGAGAGCTGCTCGGCCGCGGCCAGCGCGTCGGGCACGGCCGGGCCCCAGGCCACGATCGTCGCGTCGCTGCCCTCGCGGGCCACCCGGGCGACCCCGATCGGGACGAGGTGCTCGCCCTCGGGCACGATGCCCTTGGCCGGGTAGAGGGCCTGGCTCTCGACGAACAGGACCGGGTTGTTGGAGCGGATCGAGGCGACGAGCAGGCCCTTGGCGTCGGCCGCGGTCGCCGGGTAGACGACCCACATCCCGGGGATGTGGGTGAAGACCGACTCGAGGCTCTGGCTGTGCTGGCCGCCATAGCCCTTGCCCGCCCCCACCGAGGCCCGGATGACGAGCGGGACCTCGGCCTGCGCGCCGCTCATGTAGTGCCATTTGCCGGCCTGGTTGGCGATCTGGTCGCTCGCCATGAGGGCGAAGTCCATGTACATCAGCTCGGCCACCGGGCGCAGGCCGGCCATCGCCGCGCCCACGGCCGTGCCGCAGATGGCCGCCTCGCTGATGGGCGTGTTGAAGACGCGGTCGCGACCGAAGGTCTCCAGCAGGCCCTTGGTGAGCTTGAAGGCGCCG
>JAGDMV010000113.1 GCA_017860675.1 Chloroflexota bacterium | reverse complement strand
ACGGTGAAGCCTTCGGGCACGATCACCTGCGCTGCTTCTCGTCTGGCTGGGGGCCGGACATGGCGAGGTCAACGGCCGGATGGTAGCGGCAGACGATCCACCCCGTGGCGCAAATCTGTCAGGAGATCACCCCGGCCACGTCCCGGTACAGGCCCCGCCTCCAGTTTCCGTCGAGCATGTCGGCCATGCAGCGGTTCAGCAGATCGGCCAGCTCCGGGTCGAGGATGTGCATGTCCACGGCGAGCAGGTCGAGGTTGGCGTTCGAGCGGTCGAGCAGGCCGTCCAGCAGCGCGCGCATCAGCGTTGCCCGGCGAGACCAGGCCGGGTGCTCCGGGTCCGGCTCCCAGGTCGGGCCGTCGCCGTGGCCTTCGGCCCAGCCACGGGCGCGCGTCGCCAGCGCCTCGCTCTGGTCGTAGGCCGACCAGCCGCGCATCGGGATGACCAACGCCGTCGGCCCGGTCGTGGGGTTCAGCCGGGCCGCGATCGTGCGGGTCAGCTCCTCGATCTCGTCGAGGGTCGGCAGGATGATGGTGACGCCCTCGTTGTGGATGTAGGGCAGGCCCGCGTCCCGGTAGGAGCGGCGCATCCCGGTCCGCGTCTCGTCGAGGTAGCGCTGTGGCACCGACGCCAGCGGGCCAAAGGCGGCCTGGTCGAGCCCGCCCGGGACGACGACCTGGGGAACCCCGACCTCGGCGGCGGCGGTCAGCCGCTGGCCCTCCCAGGTCCGTGGCATGCCGTAGACGCTGCCGACGAGGCTGTTGATGAGCTCGGCCAGGGTCAGGTCGATGACGGCCGTGATCCGGCCGGAGCGGATGAGGTCCTCCATCGTGGCCCCGGCCCCGACAGCATGGAAGACGGCCGTGTCGAAGCCGCGGCGCTCCATGGCCCCGACGCAGCGCAGGACGGTGGGGGTGGTGCTGCCGTAGCCCGTGACGGCGCAAAGCGGCTTCGACCCTGCCGGGACCTCGGGCACGCGGGCCATGGCCACGATGGCCGCGGCGGCGTTGGCCACGGCCTTGCGGGTGATGACGTTGATGCCCTGCTCGACGATCGGGCTGCCGATGAGGATGTCCGAGTTGCCGAGCCAGACGCTCACGTCGCTTGACGCGTTGTCGGTCAGCATGATCTTCGGCACGCCGAATGGCAGGGCGCGCATGACCCGTGTCGCCGTGGTCGTCCCCACCGATCCGGCCCAGGAGATGATGCCGTCGCAGCGGCCGGCCGCGTGCAGCTCCTGGATCTTGACCGCACCCGCATGGCCGACCAGGTCGATGGCGGCCGCGCGCGGCGCCGCAAACACGTCCTCCAGGCTCGTGCCGCTGGCGGCCAGCACGTCCTGCAGCGTGACGTCGGCCCAGTCGACGGCGGCGCCCAGGCTCAGGTCCATGATCAGCGGCTCGCCGCCGTGCGCCGCCACCATCTCGGCCAGGAAGCGGATCTCCGCTCCCTTCGTGTTGCACATCCCGGTGCAGACGATCGTCGGCTTGGGCATGTCGGTGAGCACCTCCGGGCTGGGCAAGCCCGGGCCGGGAGCGGGACTGCCGCGCAGCGGACGGGGCGAGGGCCAGTGTGCGACCCGGGGGCGGCCGTCCGCAAGTACGGTCGAGAGGCCGGCCCGCGACCTGGGCCGGCGCTAGACTCTGGTGATGCGCCTGAGCCAGCTCTTCTTCACCACGCTCCGCGACGATCCCGCCGACGCGGAGATGCCGAGCCACCGCCTCCTCGTCCGCGCCGGCTACGTCCGCCAGCTCGGGGCAGGCATCTACTCGCTGCTCCCGCTCGGCTTCCGGGTGGCGAAGCGGGTGGAGCAGGTCATCCGCGAGGAGATGGACGGGATCGGCTGCCAGGAGCTTGAGATGCCGGTGGTCCACCCGGCGGACCTGTGGCGCGAGAGCGGCCGCTACGACTCGATCGGACCGGAGATGGCCCGCTTCAAGGACCGGGCGGGGCGCGACATGGTGCTGGCGATGACCCACGAGGAGGTCGTCGCCGACCTGCTGCGCGACATCGTCCGCTCGTACCGCCAGCTGCCGCTCATGGTCTACCACTTCCAGACCAAGTTCCGCGACGAGCCCCGCTCCCGCGGCGGCCTGATCCGGGTCCGCGAGTTCGTGATGAAGGACTCGTACAGCTGCGACCTGGACACTGCAGGCCTGGACGTCTCCTACGAGAAGCACTACGAGGCATACAGCAGGATCTTCGAGCGGCTCGGGCTGCGGGCGATCGCGGTTGCCTCTGACGTGGGCATGATGGGCGGCTCAGCGGCCCACGAGTTCATGGTCCTCAACCCGGCCGGCGAGGATGAGCTGGTCCTGTGCGAGGCCTGCGGCTTCTCGGCCAACCGCCAGGTCGCCAAGGCGCGCGTATCGGAGCCGCCGGCGGAGGAGTCGCTGCCTCTCGAGGAGGTGGCCACTCCGGGCGCCGCCACGATCGCCGACCTGGCCGCGTTCCTCGAGATCAGCCCCGAGCGGACGGCCAAGGCCATCTTCCTGGTGGACGGGACGGGGCGCCTGGTGACCGCTGTCGTCCGCGGCGACATGGACGTCAACGAGACGAAGCTGGCCAACACCGTGAAGGCCACCGTCTTCCGGCCGGCCCAGCCGGAGGAGATCCGGGCGGCCGGGATGTGGCCCGGCTACGCCTCGCCGATCGGGGCGCATGACACGCTCGTCGTGGTCGACGAGCTCGTCGCACGCTCCTCCAACCTGGTCGCCGGGGCGAACCGGGAGGGCTTTCACCTGCGCAACGTGAACGCCGGCCGCGACTACACCCCCGACGTGGTGGCCGACATCGTGGCCGCCCGCGAGGGTGACGGCTGCCCGTCGTGCGGGGCGCCGGTCAGCATCCGCAACGGCATCGAGGTCGGCAACATCTTCAAGCTCGGCACGAAGTACACGCAGGCGCTGGGAGCCACCTACCTGGGCGAGGACGGCAACCGCCACCCGATCGTGATGGGCTCCTACGGGATCGGCGTCGGGCGGGCGGTGGCCTGCATCGTCGAAGCCCACCATGACGTGAAGGGAATCGCCTGGCCCGAGCAGGTCGCGCCGTATGCGGCCCACCTGGTGTCGATCGGCGGCGCCCGGGAGCCAAAGGTGCAGGCCGTCGCCCGACGGCTGCACGACGCTGCCGCTGCCGCCGGTCGGGAGGTGCTGTGGGACGATCGCGATGAGTCGCCCGGCGTGAAGCTGACCGACGCCGAGCTGCTGGGCATGCCCAGGATCGTGACGATCAGCCCGCGCTCGCTGGCAGCCGGTGGCGTCGAGGTGACGGTCCGGGCGACGGGTGATCGCTCGATCGAGCCCGTCGAGGCAGTGGAGGCCTGGCTCACCCGCAGCTGAGCGCCGCCGGGCAGGAGGCCGTCAGCCGACCTGCACCCTGATGCGGTGGTAGCCGCGTGCGCCGTCGGGGGCGGGCGGCGTCCGTTGCTCGGCCTGGACCATCCCGCTGCCGTCGGTCGCCCGCACCTCCATCGCGTGCGAGCCGGGCGTCGCGCCCCAGCGCAGACGCCACTGGACCCAGCTCGCCGCTGACAGCGGCCGGCTCAGCTCCGCCTGCTGCCAGGCGTCGCCGTCCACGCGGACCTCGACCCGGCTGATCCCCCGGTCGGGCGCCCAGGCCACGCCAGCCACGTCCACCATGCCGGTGGCGAGCCGTTCGCCATCCCGTGGCACGTCGATCCGCGACTGGGTCAGGATGGGGGCCTCCTTGGCCCAGCCGAGCGGCACCCAGTAGCCGTCGAAGCCCTCGAGGGTCGTGAGCTCGATCTCGGCCAGCCACTTGGTGGCCGAGACGTAGCCAAAGAGGCCGGGCACGATCAGGCGCGCCGGGAAGCCATGCTCTGCCGGCAGGACGGCGCCGTTCATCCCCAGGGCGACGAGCGGCTCGCGCCCGGGCTCCAGGGCCCAGGCGGTGGGGAACCCGGCCGTGAACCCGTCGACCGATCTGCCGACGACCTGGGTGGCGCCGGGCAGCGGCCGGGCTGCCTCGAGCACGCCCTTCAGGGGAACGCCGGCCCAGCGGGCGTTGCCGATCAGGTCGCCCCCGACGTCGTTGCTCACGCAGGCCAGCGTCGCCCAGATCTCGGCCAGCGGCATCGCCCGCAGGTCGTCGTAGCTGTAGGCCAGCTCTCGCTCGACCATCCCGGTCACCCGCAGGCGCCACGCGGCAAGGTCGACGCCGGGGGTGATCAGCGCCGTGTCGATCTGGAAGAACTCGTCGGACGGGGTCACCAGCGGGGTGAGGCCGGCGACGGGGAACGCCGCCTCGGGGGCGGGCGTCGGCAGCGGCGAGGCCGGGGAGGGGAGCGCGGCGCTGGCCGGGACGACCGTCCCGGGCCGCGATGCCAGGAGCAGCCTCCCGAGGCCACCGGCCAGAGCCGCCACGCCGAGGGTGATCCCTGAGAGCCGGAGGAAACGGCGACGATCAAGTCCCGGCTGCGGTCCCGCCACCACCTGGCCGCCGCCGTCCGGGAGGGCTGAAACGTCACCTTGCCCGGTCGCCCCGGCCGGCTCCGCGCGTCGACCAGCACCCGCCGCGAGCAGCAGCCAGCGGAGGGTGACGGCCGCGGCCGTGACGGAGACCGTGGCCACCAGCGCCGCGCCGAGCGGGGTCGCCTCGTCGACGGCGACGGCGGCGACCGCTCCGAGCCCCGCGCAGGCGGCGAAGACGGCCGTCGCCAGGGAGAGCCGCGTCCGCCCGACGACGCCGGCCACGGCGGCGATTGCCAGTGCGACGGCGACGATGGCGATGTTCAGCGCGGCCTTGTCGGTCGTGCCGAAGAGCGATGCGACGAGCTCCTTCGCGCCGGGCGGCTGCAGGGCGATGACCAGCGCTCCGAACGAGACGACGAGCGAGGGGACCCCCGGCAGGAGCCCGGCGGCGAGCTCCGAGACGGCCAGCCCGACCGCGCCGGCGGCGACCCCGGCAAGGGCCGCGTCGGCGGTCCGTTGTGGCGGTTGCCCTGGCCGCCTCGCCCGCCCTGGCATCCCGTGGTCCTCCGTCACCCGTGGTTCTCCTCGCGCCGCCACCCGCGCGGCAGTCGCCCACCCGCGGCGGGCTGTCATCCGTACCTCCGGTTCGTCGATGCTCCCGGGGTGGATTGCGCCGCCACGGTGGCTCAGATCGCCCGCCGCATGGCGACCGCCGACAACGGGCAGGCGCTGGTGAACTCGACCGAGCCGGCGACAGCTGGTGGGACGTCCGATCGTGAGCACCGCTCCCAGCCGAGTCGATCGAAGAAGCCGGCTGCCGTCTCCGTCAGCAGGTACGCCTCCCGGGCACCGCTGGAGCGCGCCCGGGCGAGAACCGTGTCGACCAGCCTGCGCCCGAGCCCGTGGCCGCGCCACGCGGGATCGACAGCCACTGAGCGCAGCAGGACCGCGGCACCGTGACGTTCCATCGCGGCGCAGCCGATTGCCCGGCCACGCGTGTCGCGAGCCACCAGAACGTCGCCCGCGGCGAGGACGGCGTCGAACCCGGCGCGCGGCAGGTCGGCCCCGGCCAGCAGGTCGGCCAGCCGCTCGATCTCGGCGAGCGTCGCCGGCGTGACCGGCCGCGCGTATCCCGGGCTCGGGTCGGGCGGCGACTTCGGGCTCATCGGCAGCAGCACGTCTCCGGGGCGGCGAACGCGTCTCCCAGCGGGCCCGGCTCGCCGGCCGCGGGCAGCTGCCGAGCGATTGCCAGCGCCGCTGCGGCGACCACGGCCGCCCGCGCGGGATCGTCGGGGAGCACGCCGGCCCCTGGCCGGACCGCCCGCACGATCGCCCCGTAGAAGCCTTCGCTGATGGCGTGGGTGGGCACGAGCTCGATCGCGGCGAGGCCGGCAGCGGCCAGGCCGGCGGCGTACTCGCCGAACGAGAGGGCACCGGCGATGCACGACTCGTAGCCGCCGCGGGCCGCCCGGTCGGGGGGCGACAGGCGGTCGTCGGCCACGACGTCGCTGATCGCCAGGCGGCCGCCGGGCCGGAGAACGCGGGCGAGCTCCGCGAAGACCTGTCCCTTGTCCGGCGAGAGGTTGAGGACGCAGTTGCTGACGGCGACGTCGATCGAGGCGTCGGGCAGGGGCATCGCCTC
>JAGDMV010000112.1 GCA_017860675.1 Chloroflexota bacterium | reverse complement strand
GATCCACGGGCCATCGTCGAGCTGGAGGCGGCACTGGCCGCGGCCGAGCGGCAGGGCCTTGGCTGGCTCGCCCGGGTCGGGCGGGCGGCGTTCGCGCTGGCCGGGCCGCTGGCGCGGGGCGAGTACACCCCGGCGGACGCCGCGGCCATGGCCGGATCGGCCGCGCGCGAGGAGGATCGCTGGGGCGAGGCGATCGCCGACCTCGCCGAGGGCTGGTCCCGGCTGGCCGACGAAGACAGCGCCCTTCCCGCGCTCGACACGGCAGCCGGTCGCTTCCGCGCGCTGGGCGCGGGGACCCTGGAGGCATGGGCCAGGTCACTGGCCGCGCTCGTGCTGGCGCGGGTGGGAGCGCCCGAGAGCCGCGACGCGGGGTTCGCGGCCGAGGCCATGGCGCGCTCGACGGTGGCACCAGGACCGCGCCTGTTCGCCCATCTCGCGCTGGCGCGCTCAGACCCGGTCCACCGCCAGGAGCACCTGGCCCTGGTCGAAGCGGCGCTCGACGAGACGGGCCTGCGGCTCCCGCAGGCCCTTCGGGACGAGCTGACGCTCGACGCCGGCGAGGAGACCCAGGCGGCGCCGACCGCCGGTGCCCCGGTCTCGGAAGGCGGAGCGTCCGATGGAGGCGATGCGCTGACGATCCGCGCCTTCGGTCGATTCGAGATGGCGGTGGGCGATCGTCCGCTCGACCTGGGCAGCCTCAAGCCGCGGCCGCGGGCGCTGCTGCGCCTGCTCGCCCTCAACGCCGGACGGCCGGTCCATCGCGAGGTCCTCATTGACGCCCTGTGGCCGGAGGCGGACCCGGACACTGCTGCCCGAAGCCTCCACGTGGCGCTGTCGGCCCTGCGCCACGAGCTGCAGCCCGGGGGCAACCGGCGTGACGGCGAGCTGCTCGTGCGGGACGGCGATGCGTATCGCATCGAGCTGCCACCGGGCTCGCACGTCGACCTGATCGCCTTCGAGCGGGCCGTCGCTGCGGGCCAGGCTGCACGATCGCGAGGTGAGGACGAGGCGGCTATCGCCGCCCTCAGGATGGCGCTCGCCGAGTACGCCGGAGAGCTGCTGCCCGAGGACGGTCCGGCCGACTGGGTGGTGGCCGTTCGCGAGCGGACACGGGCTGACGCCGTCGAGGTTGCCCGCTGCCTGGCGGAGCTGCTCGAGGCGAGGCCGGAGGATGCGGCGGCGGTATGCACCACCGGGCTGGGGATCGATCCGTATCACGACCCGTTGTGGCGACTCCTGATCGAGGCACGAGAACGGGCGGGCGACCAGGCGGCAGCATCGAGCGCGCGGGCCGCATATGCCCGGATGCTGCGGGAGCTGGGCGTGTCGGAGCAGGAAGCGGGCGAGGCGGCCGAGCGCGCAGCCACGGCCGGCGCGCCTACTTGAATGCCTGGAACTCGATCTCGGTGATCGCGACCGCCTTCTTCGCCGCGGGGTGGACCTCGACGACGGCGAGGCGGACCAAGGTGACGTCGCGGCCGGTCACGTCGAACACCTGCAGCTCTCCCGTGTCCTCCAGCACGAGGTCCTTTGTCGTCGCCGACTTGTCGGCAGCGATGATCTCCAGCCGAAGGATGCGCGGCCGAGCGTAGTCCCGGTACTCCTTGCCTGCGCCGGACCTCACGAGAACCTTGTCGAACGAAGTGCCGGGCTTGAAGGGCACGGACAGGGTGGGCTGGGCGCCGGGAACGAGATCCTCGGCATAGAAGGTCTCGGTGTTCAGGTCGAACGCAGCCTGGACTCGGTGACCGTTGATCGCCGGGCCGGTCGCTTCGCCGGAGGGGTGGATCTCGACCAGCTTCGGCTGGAGGATCCTGCCGAGCGAACCGATGAGGTCGTTCACGGCTCCCTGCCACGGGGGCACCACGGCGTAGCCGACGACCACGCCGACGAGCGCGGCGATGAGCAGCACCTGGAACACGACGCTCACCACTCGCCGGTACGAGTGCCTGACGCCGCCGACCGCGCCGCCGGGAGCCATGCTCTTGGGCCGTTCGCCCGCGGCGAGCACCTTCTTCTCGCGCTTCGGGATGAAGCGCCGCCACCACGGCACCTTCTCGACATGGACGGCCGCCTCCGCCAGGGACGTGCCGCAGCGACGGCAGAACTTCCGTGCCGGATCGTTCCCGATCCCGCAGCTGCCGCAGACAAGGTCTCCGGGCCGGGGCGGCGGCGTTTCAGCGGCCGGCGTCGGGCGCGGGGTCGGACGAGCGGCCGGGGCAGCCGGCCGTACCGCGGCCGGCTGCACGGGAGGCGGCTCCTCGGACGGCGCCTGGACCGAGGCCGCGGCGACGCCGGCGGCGACCGCGCCCCGGCGGCGAGCGGAGGGCTGAGCTGCCTGCGGCGCAGACGGCTTCGCCGGGGGCGGCTGGGCAGCGGACGGCGGGGCGGCAGCCGGGGGGGCAGCGGAGGCAGGGGCGGCCTGCCCGCCGGGTGCCGCGGTCGCCTCTGCTGGTTCCGCGGGACCCGCAGCCGCCAGACGAACCGGCGGGACCGGGGGAGCCTGGGTCACCGGACTGGCCGGCGGAGGTGGGACGGCCGCCACGAGCGGCTTGCGGACGGTCGGCGGCAGAGCACTCCCGGTCGCCGGGCCAGCCGGCCTGATCAGTGCTGCGGCCGGCTTGGGTGCGGGGAGAGGAGCGGGCGCAGCCCGGGTCGGTGCGGGTATCGGCTTGGGCTCGGGCTCCGGCTCGGACTCGGGCTCCAACTCGGGCGAAGGCGTGGGCTCGGGCAAAGGCGTGGGTCCAGGCGCGGTCGCGGGCTGGACCGTGGGCTCAAGCGCGGGCGCAGGTTCAGGCTCGGGCGCAGGTTCGGGCGCCGGCTCGGGCTGGGGCTCGGGCGCAGGCGCAGGTTCAGGCTCGGGCTCCAGCCCGGGTTCAGGAGCCGGTTCGGGCGCGGGCTCAGGGGCGGGCTCGACCGCGCGCTGGAGCTCAGGGGCGGGCTCGACCGCGGGCCCAAGCTCGGGCGAGGGTTCGACCGGTAGCGATGGCGCAGGCGCCGGCACCTGCTCGTCGGGCAGGAGCTCCGCCCCCTGCTCCGGCTCCACGACCCGGTAGACGCGCACCGTGCTCACCACCGTCGGCGCCGGGGCAGCAGGGCCGGCTGGCGCGGCACCCACGACTCCTTCGGGCGCTGCCGCCGCCACGCTCCCCGCAGCCAGAGCCCCGCCTCCGGGCGTGCCGGCGTCGACACCCGCCACCGCTGCTGCGCCGGCCACGCCCTCGTCACCGCGGCCCAGACCCACCGCCTCCTTGACCCGGTCGACCAGCCCCACGTGTTCAGGCTCGGGCGGCACCTCCACCTCGGGCGGAGCCTCGGGCTCGGGTGCCGATTCGGCGGCCGATTCGCCCGTCCACTCGAGGAAGCTCCCGCACGACCCGCAGAAGCTGTCGGTGGGCTGGTTCTGGTGGCCACACTGCGTGCAGACGATCACCTGGCGCCCCTCTGACGACCCACGTGTCTGGCCGGCCGGATCCCCTGACGGCGCACGTGCATCGTAGCGCGCCGCTCCCGGCCCGCGACCCCGATTCCGCTCGTGACCGGCCTGTCCATGACGCCCGTCTCAGCCCGCCACGACCTCCACCCGGTGTGGCAGGTGAGCCGGCTTCGCCGCCCTGACCAGGGCGTCGAGCCGCGCGAGCGACACCGCACCCGGATCCGGGACACGGACCCGGATGTACAGGTCGGGCGACGTGCCCGCCGGGACGGCCGCGCCAGGGGTCATTGAGAAGCCCGCGGCCCCGGGCTCGGCGATCTCCACCTCGCCGCCAGTCGAGAGCGCGACCAGGGACGCGATGCCGGCGGCCGTGCCGCGGACCCGGTGGATGTCAACGGCCGCGGCCACCAGCGCCCGGCGCCGGTCGACCGGCCAGGTCGCGTCCAGCTCGACGCCGACCCACCGCCCGACCCAGTCGAGGAAGTCCTCGGGTGCCAGGCGCGGATCGAGATAGGCATCGAGGTTGTCGAGGTCCAGGATGATGGGCGCGGCAACCTCGTCGAGCGCCGAGGTGAGGCGCTGGGCGAAGTCGTCCTCCAGGTACAGGCCTGGCAGGTGGGACCCGAGCGGATGGGGCGTGGGCAGCCCGTCGATGCGACCACGCATGTCTACGCCTCCGAGACCATCAGCTGGTGCTCGTAGCTGAAGACCAGCGCATGCGGCTCGAGGTCGAGCCGCTGGGTCGCCTGACCGCGCTGCCCGGAGATGGGGTCGGCTCCGAACAGGCGGACGTCCTCGACGATCTCGGTGCCGCGCAGGCCCTGGAGCACCGAGTAGACCTCGCCGACCTGGACGGGACGGCCGAACGGCCAGCCGCCGCCCTCCGGGCCGCCGCTGATGGGGTGGAAGTAGCGGTAGAGAGCCTCGATCGCCTCCGCCTGGAGGCGGGTCGGGTTGACCCGCGGGCGGGCCCTGAGCTTGGCCACGATCGTGATGCCCCGGTAGGACGGTGGCTCGACCAGCACCCGGGCTCCGACCACCCGGGACTCGTCCAGCCGAGCAGTGATCCGGGCCAGCGTGTCCTCTGACGGGAGCAGCCGCTCGAAGGCCAGCCGGCCGCCCTCGGAAGGCACCGCCGGCACCACGAGCACCCGGACCGACCCAGCGTCGGCCCCGTCGCCGGCCACGACTGCCCTGACCCTGGCCACCTCGGGGGCGGCCTCACGGGCGATGTGCTCGTAGTCCTCGGCCGTCACCGCCCGGCCCCGCGTCCTCAGCGTGATCGGGCCGCGGACCTTGGCGTTCTCGATGTCCTCGCCGTCGACACCGCCGGTCATGGCCCGCCGATTCTCGACCCGGCTCACGTAGGGGATGGAGCTCTTCAGGACGCTGATCGCCCCGGGGGCGACGTTGCCCGTCCGGCCGCCTCCGGTCAGGTAGGCGTCGAGCCGGATGCGCACGCCCTTCGCCGGGACCGCGCCGTACTGCCGCAGCGTGCCGTCTTCCAGGCGCACGGCCGGCCCGAAGGAGACCTCGCCGGCCACGGCGTCGAGCACGAAGTGGCGATCGGCGGGCTCCGAGCCGGCGAAGTCGGCGACCTGGATCCACTCCTGCCAGCCGTCCTCCTCGGCCACCCGGACGAGCGTGGCCCGGTCGCCGGGCACGACAGGCCGGCGCTTGAGCAGGAACCGCTGGCCGGGCACGCCTTCCGAGCTGCCGATGAGCTCGTCGATCACGACGTCGGCGTTGACTGCATCGGCCGTGCCGCCGACCGTCGCCGCCGTCACCCCGTGGATGACCGGCGAGGCCGAGTACGGCGGCTGACCTTCCTGCGCCTCGGTGACCCGGGCCCTGATCCAGCCGGCCCGCTGCTTCTCGATGAGCGAGGCGACGTGGCCGCGTGGAACGTGGACGATCACCTCGCCGTCACGGTTGAGCCCCCCCGTCGTGTCGCGGTCCACCTCGCACGCCGTCCAGCCCTCGCCCGTCCAGGCCTCCCAGGCCAGCGGGGGCCAGTTCGGGTCGACGCCGACACCCTCGATGGTGCAGCGGAAGTGGAGCGAGACGGCGTTGGCCGGGATCGGGTCGGACAGGCCGATGAGCAGGGCGTCGCCCGGCACCGGCTCGGCGGCGAAGGCCGGGAAGCCGGCCTTCCCCTCCAGCTCCATGCCCCTGTCGATGGCCCGCCGCTCGCCGGCCGCCTGGGTCATGGCCAGCCCCATGGCGCAGGGAACGACCGGCAGGTCGTCGAGGGAGGTGAACACGATCGCCTCGTCCGACTCCGTGCGGATCGTTGCGACCTGCGTCCCGGCCGCGATGCGGACCACGTCCGGCTGGGGCGCGGAGAGCCAGAAGGTGACTTCGCCCCGGGCCGCGGTGGGCGGGAAGAGGCGTACGCCGATGAGCTCGAGGAACTTGACGTAGAGGCGGTCGGGCACCCGGTTCAGCCGGTACAGCAGCTGGTCGGTCATCCAGGCGAACAGCTCGATCAGGGTCACGCCCGGGTCGGACACGTTGTGGTCGGTCCACTCGGGGCACTTCTGGGCGACGAGCCGCTTGGCGTCGTCCACCAGGTCCTGGAACCGCCGGTCGTCGAGGTTCGGGACGGGGAGAGCCATCGGTCACTCCTCCGGGATCACGTAGAAGGGGAAGACGAGGTTGCG
>JAGDMV010000111.1 GCA_017860675.1 Chloroflexota bacterium | reverse complement strand
CGATGCGAGCCCGGTCGCGGTCGAGCTCGGCTTCGGCCTCGACCTCGCCCTGCCGGACGACGGCGGCGTGATCCGCTTCGTCGGCTACCTCGACCGGGTGGACCGAGCCCCCGACGGCTCGACCGCCATCACCGACTACAAGACCGGCCGGCCGTGGGACCCGGCCTGGGTCCACGCCGACCGGCAGCTGACCGCCTACGCCTACGCCGCCGACACGGGCGCACTGCGCGACCCGGCCACCGGCGCAGTCCTCCCGCCCGCCTCGCGCCTCTCCCTCTACTTCGCCGACGACGGGAGCGAGATCATCACCTCCAGGACCCCGGCCGACCTCGCCGGCTTCGAGCGCGACCTGGTGGCCATGGCGACGAGCGCCCGGCGGCGCGAGTTCGACCCGCGGCCCGCCCAGAAGCGCTGCCGCTGGTGCGAGTACAGGGGCACCTGTGACGCGGCGGCTGCGGATAGTTGAAGCAGGGGCGCGCTTGCAGCGTCTGCTCAGCCGCGCTCGTACGAGCCGACGTGGTCTGCCCGGCTCGGCCTGACGATGCGCCCGACCCGCTCGCGAGCCATCCGCGCCAGCACCGCCGCCCGGTCGGGGACGCCTGCCAGCCCGTGTCCCTCGACCGCGAGCGAGGCAGCCGCCGTGGCGAAGGGCAGGTCGAGCCGCCGGCTGGGCGGACGCCCGGCGACGGCCCGCCGCACGGCAGTCGACAGGAGGGCCGCCAGGAACGTGTCGCCGGCCCCGGTCGGGTCGACCTCGCGGTCGGCCCGGTCAGCCCGGTAGCGCACGCGACGGTGCGCCGTCCGGTCGTCGCCGAGGGTCACCGCCACGCC
This sequence comes from Chloroflexota bacterium, assembly GCA_017860675.1. Classification (GTDB taxonomy): domain Bacteria; phylum Chloroflexota; class Limnocylindria; order Limnocylindrales; family CSP1-4; genus CTSoil-043. Next base: position 5,306 of record JAGDMV010000111.1, on the reverse strand, counting down.
GCCCTCGTGGCCCTGGGTCACGATCAGGACCGCTCCCGGCCGCAGCAGCGGGTACAGCTCCGCGAGCGGCAAGGCCGGATCGAGATCGTGGTGGCTGACGCCGACCAGGTCGGCCCGGGCGATGAGCCGGTTCGGCGCGGGAGCCCGCCGGGCCACCCGCTCGCCGGCCACGAGCTCGCGCAGGAAGCCCTGCCAAGCGACGCCAAGGTATGAGCCGTCCGGCACGACCGACGCCCACTCCTCTTCGACCTCGCCGGCGACGGGTGCCATCGACCAGGCGGCGGCGTGGCGCCAGCTTTCCGGCAGCGGAACGACCGGCAGCGGCAGCCCCGGCGCCACGCAGGTCTGGACGCGACCGGTCGGCAGCTCGACGTTGTGGAAGACGGGCCCCTCGGCCAGCGGCACCAGGAGCAGATCGACACCGGCCACGCGCAATGCGTCCAGCTCCGGGGCCGTGGCCGCGGCCGCGTCCGCTCCCACCACGGCCACCGTCCGGAGGCCGAGCCGCGCCGTGGTCAACGCCGCGTAGGTGACGCCCCCGCCGAGCCGCCAGCCCCGCGGGTCATCGTCCGAGACGTCGCGGCAGGCGGCGCCGACGTGGACGACCTCGGGGGGCCGGCTGCGCCGCGGGCGGATCGGGCGCGATCGCGGGATCACGGCTGCCCGCCGCCCGGCGGCGATCGCCTCACGCCTGCGCCTCCGGCGCCTGCCGGGCCACTGAGCAGTCCAGCGTCGAGCCGCCCACCGTTCCCTCCCCGAGCTGCGTGCGGGCGCCGGCCGGACCCGGCCCTCGTCAGCGGCCGATCGACGGGTCGGTGACGCGCCCGAGGAAGAGGATCGCACCGGTGGGGACATCGCGCAGGGCGAAGATGAACGGCCGGTCCACGCGCAGCGTCACCGGCTCGGCCGGCATGCCCGTCGCCCGCATCACGACGGCGGTCGCGGCGGCCGCCTCGGTCCCCTTCTCGTCGACGTCGATGTTGGCCTGGTGGATCACGGCCGAGATGAGGAGCTTCTCGGCGGTGGTGATCCCGCTGAAGTCGGCCCGGTCGTCGAAGGCGGAGGGCATTCCCAGCCGGCCCAGGACTGCGGCAAGGTCCGTCTTCGTCTCGATCGAGAAGCGGGGGAAGGTGAGCGACACCTGCGTATCGGTGAGCGCCCCGGTGATGGCGGCGAGGCTCTCGGCCGTGAGTTCGTGCTCGAAGGTCGCCAGGTCGTCGGGGACGATGACGGTCATGGTCAGCGCACCGCTGGCGTAGGGGATGTCGACCGCGCGCCAGCCGGTCCCCGCCCCGTAGTGCATCGACTCCGAGACCGCCATCAGGGGCACGCTGACGGTCGAGCCATCGGGGCGGGTGAACGCCCCGTCGGTGGTGGCCTCGGCCGGGAACGGGGTCAGCCAGGGGGCCTTGAGGTAGATCGCGTTCACCAGCGTGAGGCGGCTGAGCGGCGTCAGGACGCCGGCGGGAAGCAGCTCGGGGATGCGCTGCTCGGTCTGCTCGGCAACCCAGCCGTTGATCCGCTTGCGAGCCCCCTCGGTGTCGTCCACGTAGTCGACGAGCCGCAGGCCGGCCCCGAAGCGCTCCGCCAGGGCGTCGAGGAACGCCTGCTCCAGCGCCATCCCCTGCTGGGCGAACGGCGCGTTGGCGATCCTGAGCGCGACCGGCAGGGAGTTGCCGCCCTGGTCCTGGTAGGTCCCGTTGCGTTCCGCCAGCGCCTTGTCGAGGGCGTTGAGCCAGGCAGCATGCTCGTCGCTGGCAAGGTCGTGGAGGACCGCGTCCATCTCGGCCGCAGTCTGGCCGCGGGCGCCGGCGCGCGCCATGCCCAGGGCAAGGGCGATGCTGGCCGGGGAGAAGACGGCGTTCGAGGAACCGGGGGTGATCGCCAGGTAGAGGTCAAGGCCGAAGGCGTTGATGGCCGCGGCGCCGGCCTCTGCGTCCTCGGGAGAAGCCGAGGCACGGGGAACGTCGGCGCGGGCGAGGGAGATGTCGCCGCCCGGCGAGGGCGAGGCGGTGGTCGAACAGGCAGACAGGAGGACGGCCAACGACACGAGGGCGGCGAGCTTCGTCTTCATGGCCTCTCGACGCCTGCCGCGTCGCACCGGTTGCCGCTGACGCGCGCGACCGTTCCCGCACGACAGGCGCCGACCCGGGCGAGCCGCGACACCCGGGCCGGACGACGGCTCGCCAATCCTGCCATTCGGCGGGCCAGGGCCGTACCGATGGCCGGTTTCGACAGCCACCGAGCGCCGGCACCATCTCCCCGGTGTGCCGGCCGCCGGCCGGCCGGTCCATGACCTGGGACCCCGCCGACTGGGGCTGAGCCGGGTCTGCTGGCGCTGGGGTGGCCGGGCCGGCGGGGGCGGCCGGGACGCGCGACGCCGGGTCCGCACCCGCCGGGGGCCTGCCTCCGGGCTAGCTCGAGCCGCCTTCGCTGCTCCTCGTCGCCTCGAGGATGCGCCGGCAGATCGCCGCCTGCTCGCGCGCGTCGTCGAGCGCGCGATGCGTGTGTGGGAGGTCGACCGGGTAGCGCTCGAGGACCTGCTCGCGGGTCGTGGCGGCCCAGCGACCGACGCTGTCGAGGTGGCGGCCCAGGTACAGCGCCTTGATGTCCAGGGCGCTGATCCCGAACGGGTTGCGCCCGAGGTGCCGCCAGGCGTAGTCGGCAACGAACATCCAGTCGAAGGCGGCGTTGAAGGCGACGAACACGGGCCGGCTGCCAGGCGGCACCACCCGCTCGAGCCAGCGTGCCAGCTGCTCCATCGCCACCTTCGGCTCGAGCCCCTCCCGGTCGAGCCGCTCACGACTGAGACCATGGACGGCTTCGGCGTCGGCCCGCCACGGGAGCGCCGGATCGGGCCGCAGCATGAGCTCGATCGTCTCCTCGGGGCGCTCGACCAGGCAGGCGCCGATCGCCAGCAAGCTGCCGGTGCCAGGCGTCGGCCCCGATGCCTCGACGTCGACGCTGATCCAGGTCTCGCTGTGCACTGGCCCTCCCTCATCACGCTGATCGATCGATACTAGGAGACATGATGAGCGACGACGCACCGCCCCTGCCCGATCCGATCGATCACGACGAAGGCGCCCTGGCCGGGGTGATCGAGTCCGCCCGTCGCCTGGGCGTCGAGCTCGACGAGGTGGAGGCGGCCCGCTGGGTAGCCGCGCTGCGGACCGAGTCGGCCGGCGGCGACCTGGTCGTCGACGTCGACACGGGCGTCTACGGCCACAGGGTCACGATGCTCGACTTCACCGCCGCGGACCTGGCCCGCTTCCGGGCCATCGGCGAGATCGTGGGCCTGCCCGATCGCCCGCCCGAGGTCCGCACGGCGCTCGCCATCTCCGGCTCCGCCGCCCAGGGCAAGGTCCAGGTCTACCCCGGCGACTGCGACTACTTCGAGCGCGTCCACATCGTGGCCCCGACCCGCGAGGCGGCCTGCACGATCCTGGCCGGCGTCATGCGGGAGAAGGCCCTCTCGACCCTCGTCGGGCCCACCTACCGCTTCTGGGAGCTGAAGTTCGGCAGCTACCCCCGCGACGCCGAACGCGGCGGGGTGCCGGTTCGAGCCGGGGGGCCGATCAGCTGGACGGCCGAGGAGGTCGCGGCCGGCCGGGTCGAGGTCATCCGCGACGGCAGGCCGGAAGCGATCACCTGGGAGGAGGCCTCCGCCGACCCTGGCTGGTGCAAGCTCGACTGGATCGTGGCCGACCCGGCCCGGCACGCCCTGGCCAACGCCAGCAACGTCCTCGACGTGACCTGGGAGGCGCAGGACGGCACGATCACCTCCCTCGACGGCGCCATCGACCCGTACTTCCAGGAGGTCTACCTCGAGGCCGACACGCTGCCGCTCTTCCGGCGCCTGGTCGACGAGCTGTCGGCCGACGCAGTCGATGACTACGTCGCCCAGCTCGAGCACGAGGTCGTCAAGTACACGACGAAAGACCCCAACTACGGCAAGGTCGCGCGACGGCTCTACAACATCTTCCGGCTGACCGGCCGCTACGCCGAAGCGGCCTACCTGCGCGAGCTCTTCGACGAGCCGACGACCGTCCTCTACCAGGTCGGCGCGCTCATCCGGACGCTCGACGAGGCGGACCGGCCGGGTGCCGAGTTCGACGTCGAGATGATCCTCCGCCAGGTGGACACGCTGATCATGTCGGCGGTGCAGGCGCTCGAGGGAAGGGCCGAGGCCGAGACCGTCCGCAACCTGCTCGCGGTACGCGACAACATCGCCCACCGGCGGAGCTCGATGGAGCGCGCCGCGGGCGTGGGCCAGGTCCAGGGCGAGGTGCTGGGGGCGGTCAACGACTACTTCCGCCAGCGGCTTCTGGAGGTGCCGGGGATCAGGGCCTACCTGGAGGACCTCGCCGCCCGCGCCTGAGGTCCAGCCGCGGGCCACGCGCTCGGTCGGGGCTCGGCCCCGTCATCGTTCAGCGCACCTGGAACGAGCGCTTGGCCAGTCCGTACCAGTAGCCGTCGATGGTGAAGGTCGGGGCTGCACTCGGGTCGGTCGCCGCCCCGACCGTCACGAACAGGGGCGCGAAGTGCTCCACCGTCGGGTGGGCGTAGGGCATGCCCGGCGCGCGGGCGCGGAAGTCGAACAGGGCGTCGAGATCGCCGCGCCGGAGCACGTCGGTCGCCCACAGGTCGAAGTCGGCCGACCAGGCCGGCATGCCCGGCTTCCCGGCGAAGTACTCGTGGATGAAGGGCAGGCCATGGGTCATGAAGCCGCTGCCGACGATCAGCACGCCCTCGTCGCGCAGCGGGGCCAGGCGCTGCCCGACGGCGAACAGGTTCGCCGGCTCCAGGTCGGGCATCGACACCTGGAGGACCGGCACGTCCGCCTCGGGGTACATGACCTTGAGCGGCACCCAGGCGCCGTGATCGAGGCCGCGCTCAGGTCGCTCGGCCACGGGCTCGCCGGCCGGCATGAGCGCCCGTACTCTCGCCGCCAGCTCGGGCGCCCCGGGCGAGTCGTAGGTGAGCCGGTAGTAGTGCTCGGGGAAGCCGTAGAAGTCGTAGATCAGCGGGACCCGGGTCGTGGCGCCGAGCGAGATCGGCGCGGCCTGCCAGTGGGCGCTGACCACGAGGATGGCAGACGGGCGCGGCAGGGCCCGCGCCCAGGCGGCGAGCTCGCCGGGCCAGGCGGGATCGTCGAGGAGCATCGGCGCCCCGTGGCCGAGGTAGAGGGCGGGCAGGCGGCTCTCGTTGGCGGCGCCGTTGATGGTGCTCTCCCGTGCCTCGGACGGCGCGGTCCGCGTGTGCAGGCCCTGTTCGAGGAGGTTCATCATGGCACCGTAGCACGCGAG
>JAGDMV010000110.1 GCA_017860675.1 Chloroflexota bacterium | reverse complement strand
GCCCCGCTCATGGCGCTCGGCTGCGTGATGATGCGCGTCTGCCACGAGAACACCTGCCCGGTGGGGATCGCCACCCAGGATCCCGTGCTGCGGGCCCGGTTCGCGGGCGACCCCGAGCACGTCGTCACCTTCATGCGCTTCGTGGCCGAGGAGGTGCGGGAGCACCTGGCCGCGCTCGGCTTCCGGACCCTCGAGGAGGCCGTCGGCCGTTCCGACCGGCTGGAGATGCGGCGGGCCATCGAGCACCCGAAGGCGCGCAGCCTCGATCTCGGCCGCGTGCTCCACCGACCGGCGCCAGGCCGGCCGCCGGCGATCGGCGCCCTCGTCGCCCAGGAGCACCGCATCGAGGAGTCGCTCGACGCCTCGATCCTGCTCGACCTATGCCGGCCCGCGCTCGAGGAGAGGAGGCCGGTCCGGGCGTCGCTGCCGATCCGCAACGTGCACCGGACGGTGGGCACGATGGTCGGCAGCGAGGTCACCCGCCGCCACGGCCCGTCCGGGCTGCCCGACGGAACGATCGAGCTGCGCTTCACCGGCTCGGCCGGCCAGAGCTTCGGCGCCTTCGTGCCCCGCGGGATCACGCTCGTCCTCGAGGGCGACGCCAACGACTACCTCGGCAAGGGCCTGTCGGGCGGCAGGATCGTGCTCCGGCCGCCGGCCGACGCCCGCTTTGCGGCCGAGGCCAACGTCATCACCGGCAACGTCGCCTTCTATGGCGCCACCTCCGGCGAGGGGTTCATCGCCGGCATCGCCGGCGAGCGGTTCGGCGTCCGCAACAGCGGGGCGGTCATGGTCGTGGAGGGCACCGGCGATCACGGTTGCGAGTACATGACCGGGGGGCGAGTCGTCGTCCTGGGGCCGACCGGCCGCAACTTCGCCGCCGGCATGTCGGGCGGCGTGGCCTACGTGCTCGACGGCGACGGGCGGTTCCGGTCCCGCTGCAACACGGAGATGGTCGATCTCGAGGAGCTGGTCGACGGCGAGGAGGTGACCGTCGTCCGCGCGCTCGTCGAGCGGCACGCGGCCCTGACCGGCAGCGCCCTCGCCGGCAGGCTGCTGGCGGACTGGCCTGCCACGCTCGAGCGCTTGGTGCGGGTCATGCCCCGCGACTTCCGGCGCGTGCTGGAGGCCACCGCCCGGATGCGGAGCCTGGGACTGCCCGACGCGGAGGCGGAGATGGCCGCCTTCGAGGCGAACGAGCGCGACCTTGCGCGCGCGGGCGGGACGTAGGCATGGGCACGCCGCGTGGCTTCCTCGAGTACGGCCGCGAGCCGGCCCACGCCCGTCCGCCGCTCGAGCGGATCGGCGACTGGAGCGAGGCGCATCCACCCTTCTCGGAGGCGACGCTGCGCCAGCAGGCCGCCCGTTGCATGGGCTGCGCGGTGCCGTACTGCCATGTCGGCGAGCTGGTCGGCGGAGCGGCGCTCGGCTGTCCGCTGCACAACCTGGTTCCCGACTGGAACGACCTGGTTTCGCGCGGCCAGTGGCGGGAGGCGCTCGTCCGGCTGCAGCAGACGAACGACTTCCCCGAGTTCACCGGCCGCGTCTGCCCGGCCCCTTGCGAGGGCTCCTGCACGGTCGGGCTGAACGGGTCGCCGGTGACCATCAAGACGATCGAGGCCGAGATCGCCGACCGGGCCTGGGAGCATGGCTGGATCCGGGCTGAGCCGCCGTCGCGGCGGACCGGGCGGAGGGTGGCCGTCGTCGGCAGCGGTCCGGCCGGTCTGGCCTGCGCCTCGCAGCTCAACCGGCGTGGCCACTCGGTGACCGTCTTCGAGCGGGCCGACCGGGCCGGCGGCCTGCTCATGTATGGAATCCCGACCATGAAGCTCGACAAGGCGGTGGTCCAGCGGCGGCTGGCGGTGCTCGCGGCCGAAGGGATCTCGTTCGAGACCGGGGCCGATGTCGGCCGGGATCCGTCGGCCGAGGACCTCCTGCGCGAGTTCGATGCGGTCGTCCTCTGCACGGGCGCCACCCGGGCCCGCGACCTGGCCGTCCCGGGCCGCGACTTGGCGGGGATCCACCCGGCCATGGACTTCCTGGTGAGCAGTACCAGGCAGCTGCTCGACGGAGGTGGCGCGACCCCTGGCCCGGGCGCCGGGCATGCCGACCCGGGCGACGACGGCGCGTCCCGCGATGGCGGCGCGTCCCGCGATGGCGGCACGTCCCGCGACGACAGAACGTTCCGCCACGACGTCCCGTCCATCTCGGCCGCCGGCCGCGACGTCGCCGTCATCGGCGGCGGTGACACGGGCACGGACTGCGTGGCGACGGCCGTCCGCCAGGGCGCGCGCAGCCTGGTCCAGCTCGAGATCCTGCCTCGGCCGCCCGACGTGCGCGCCGCCGACAATCCCTGGCCGCTGTGGCCGCGCACCTACCGGGTCGACTACGGCCAGGAGGAAGCCGCCGCCCTCTGGGGCGCAGACCCGCGGCATTTTGCCGTGGCCACGCGTAGCTTCCGCGGCGACGGCGCCGGCCGGGTGGAGGCGCTCGAGATCGCCGACGTCGAGTGGGTGACCGGCCCTGACGGTCGAGCCGCACCGCGCGAGGTGGCCGGGACCGAGCGGGCCGTGCCCGCCGACCTCGTCCTCCTGGCGATGGGCTTCCTCGGCCCGGAGCGCTCGCTGCCTGAGCAGTTCGGCTGCGGCTTCGGGCCGTCCGGCACGATCCTGACCGACGCGAAGGCGATGACCACGGTGCCGGGCGTGTTCGCCGCCGGCGACTGCGCCCGCGGCCAGTCCCTGGTGGTGTGGGCGATCCAGGAGGGCCGCCGGGCTGCCGTGGGAGTGGACCGTTTCCTCGAGCGGGACGACGCGCCGCTTCGCTGATCGTCGCGGCTGCCCCGACCGGTGCGCACCCGCTCGCTCCAGTGCCGCAGCTCGGCAGGCCCGCCAGGAATCGACCCGCGGCGTCGGCTCCGTGCATGATGTTGCCCGCCAGGCGACGTGCCCGGCCGCAGATCACCGCGACCTGTCGGGCGCTGGCGACCGGCGCGCCTGCCACCGCGACCTGTCGGGCGGTGGCGACGGTGGGATCGATCGACGGAGGAGCCCGATGCGCAGGACACACCGCGGCACAGGGATCGAGGTGAGCTTTGACCTCGACCGCTGCATCCACGTGGCCGACTGCATCCGGGGCCTGCCGCGGGTCTTCGACCTCGATCGCCAGCCGTGGATCAACCCCGACGAAGCGGATCCCGACGAGGTCGCCGAGGTCATCGAGCGCTGCCCGAGCGGCGCCCTTCTCTACCGTCGCCTTGACGGCGGCCCCGACGAGGCGCACCCGGGAACGACGGTCACCCCGATTGAGAACGGACCGCTCCGCGTCGTCGGCCTTGCCCGCATCACCCTCGAGGACGGGACCGAGGAGGCGCTGCCGCGGGCGACGCTCTGCCGCTGCGGTGCCTCCCGCCACGAGCCGTTCTGCGACAACGCCCACATCGCAGCCGGCTTCGTGGCGCCCGGCGAGCCGTACCGCTTCTACGAGAGTCGTGTCCGGCCGCGCATCGCCGAGCCGCTCACGGCCGCGGACGACCCGCGGCGCGAGGGCTGATCGCGGCGGGGCGCCGTCATCCGCGCGGGGTGATCACCCCCGGCTATGCGACCGGCTACCATCCGTCCTCGGGCGTGCTCGCCTCGCGCGGGCTCGAGCCGCACAGACCACGACACATGGGAGAAGACGGTGCGAAGAGCGTTCCTCGCGGCGCTGGTGCTCGGCGCGACGACACTGCTGTTGGTCGGCTGCAGCTCGAGCAGCACGGACAACCTGACCGGCAAGACCTGGTACCTGACGTCCGGCAGCGAGCAGACGCCCGCCTGGCAGTGGGTCGTACCCCCCGACAAGCAGGCGAGCTTCACGATCGCGTTCAACGAGGATGGCACGTTCAACTCGACGGCCGCCTGTAACCAGCTGGCGGGCACCTGGGCGACGAAGGGCTCTGACGGCCTGACGATCACGCCCGGCCCGATGACGATGGCCTACTGCGGGCCCGAGTCCTATGACGCCCTCTATGCGAGCCTGCTCGGCCAGGCGGCCACCTACTCCGTCGCCGGCACGACCCTGGCGATCACCCTGGCCGACGGCGGCGCGCTCCAATACACGTCGGTCGCGCCGACGGTGACGCCGGCCCCTGCGACGCCGAAGCCAACGGCGAAGCCGACGCCGACCCCCAAGCCGACCCCGACGCCGACGGCGAAGCCGACCCCGAAGCCGACCCCGACGCCGACGGCGAAGCCGACCTCGCAGCCCACCGGCAAGCCGACCGCTGCGCCCACCGCCACCGCAAAGCCGACCGCGGCGCCGACCGCCAAGCCGACCGCGGCCCCCACGCCGACGCCCGCCCCCACGCCGACGCCCGGCCCGGGCCTCACCGGCAAGGCGTGGCAGCTCACCGCGTTCACCCTGCAGAACCCGCCCTTCCAGGGCGCAGTGCCGGCGGAACAGCAGGCCAACTACACGATCCAGTTCGCCGCCGACGGCACGTTCAGCGCCAAGGCGGACTGCAACACCGTGAAGGGCACCTTCAGCGGCGATCCGAACGCGACGAGCGGCCCCATGACGATCACCCCTGGCCCGAGCACCCTCGTGATGTGTCCGGAGGGCTCGTACTCGGAGCTCTACATCCAGGCCATCACTGGCGTGACCAGCTTCAGCATCAGCAACGACGCGCTGGTGCTCACCCTCGGCCAGAACGAGACGCTCCAGTACAAGTAGCGCCCCGCAGCGACGCGCCCGGGTCCCACCACCCGGGCGCGTTTCCGTTTCCCCGTCCAGGGCGTGCCCGGCCGCGCGTGCCAGCGCCGGCGACTACACGAGGCCGAAGCCGCGCAGCGCCCTGGCCAGGAACCAGGTTCCGAACACGAGGCCGATGGCGACCATGATCAGCCGGTTGTAGCGCTCCAGCAGCTGGGAGATCCGGTCGAGCCAGGCGCCGGAGCGCCCGGGCGCGACGTACGTCATCGCGATCGCGGCCAGGTGGACGGCCTCGGCGCCGATCACGAAGGCGACGAACGCCCAGCCTGCCGCGGGCTGCCCCAGGTCGGCCTCGACGATCGCGCCGATCGCCCCGAGCGTGAACGCCCAGAGCTTCGCACTGAGCCCGACCAGCGCGACACCCAGGAGGAAGGCGCGGCCCGGCGTTGCCGACTCCACCAGGGCCATCCACCGGGGGGCGGGGGCATCTTCGTCCGGCTGGCGGAGGAGGTACTTCGCCGCCATGAGCAGGAGGAGGATCGCCACCACCAGCAGCAGTGCCGACTCGATGAGCCCCGCCCCGGCGTCCCCGCTCGACCGGGCGGCGCCGCCCAGCACCAGCCCGAACACGATCCCCTGTGCCAGCCGGACCGTGGTCATCCCGGCGACCCAGGCCACCGCGGCGAACCGGCCGGCGCTCGAGCGAAGGAGCAGCACGGTGATCGCGATCTGGAAGGGGAGGATCGCGCTCCCGATCATCAGCGGGACGAGGGCCGTCCACAGGTTGGTCACGCGGCCAACTCTATCCGGACCGAGTCACCGTGGCCACGCTGCGAGGCGACGGGGCTCCTGCACCCGGGGCGCGTTCGCTCCAGCCGAGGGGCTGCGAGCACACCGCAAACAGGCTGCCGTGCCGTACGCTGTCCCCGCCTTGCCTCGCCGACGAGGGATCCATGGTCCGGAGCGCCGCACCTACCCCCGACGACTACATCGCCTCGCTGCCCGATGACCGTCGAGCCGCGATCGCCGAGGTCCGCCGCGTCGTGCGTGAGAGCCTGCCGGCGGGCTACGAGGAGGGCATGCAGTACGGGATGATCACCTGGTTCGTCCCGCTCGCGCGATACGCGCAGACATACAACGGACAGCCGCTCGTGGTGGCAGGACTGGCCAGCCAGCGGGGCTACATGAGCCTGTACCTCAACAGCGTGTACGGCGACCCCGCGGCGGAGGCCCTGTTCCGCCACGGATGGGCGGCGACCGGCAAGCCGCTCGACATGGGCAGGAGCTGCGTGCGGTTCCGGCAGCTCGAGAACCTGCCGCTCGACCTTGTCGCAGAGACGCTGGCCCGCGCGGACCTCGACGGCTTCGTCGACCGGGCGAAGGCTGCCCATGCCTCGAGGCGCATACGACCGGCGACCGATGACTGACCCGGCGACCTGGACCTATGCC
>JAGDMV010000109.1 GCA_017860675.1 Chloroflexota bacterium | reverse complement strand
CGGGCGCATCTTGGGATTCCAGCGGCGCGTCTGGTGGCCGAAGTGGACACCGGCCTCGAGCAGCTGCCGCATCGACACGGACGGCACGGGCGAACCTCCCTGCGGTTGTTCCTCCGCGGACCGCTCGCCGGGAACCTGATCGGTCGGCTTCGACCGGCTCGGCACCGCCCCGGCGGCATGGGATCCGCGTGTGTGCTCGGCGGCACGTCTGCGCCGCCGGCGCTCGCCGGCTGCCCGGCGACCCGGCGGAGTGTAGCACAGGGGTTGTGCGCCACCGGCCGTGCCAGGGCGGGGCCGCGCTGCGTGCCAGCCGCGACACCGGCTGCCATCCTGGTCCGAACCCGGAGATGCCGAACACTGCCCGAGCCCCGCGCCGATCGCAGTCGCTCCCCTACCCGATCGCACGGTGGTGGCGAAGGCGCGGCGGACCACCGGGCACGACCGGCGGCTCGACAGCGACGAGATCGATCCGGGCCGCGAGCCGCGGAACGGGCCGGCCGTCTGGCAGCGTCCCGGCGGCCAGGAGGCGCGCCAGGCCCGCCCTTAACCGCCCGATCTTCCGGCCGTCCACGGTCTCCTCCGCCAGGCCGAAGGCCCGCGATCCCCGCCAACGGACCTCGACGATGACGAGGGCGGCGGGCGGCCCCGGATCGACCGCGACCAGGTCGAGCTCCGCGCGCCCCGCCCTCACCTGGCGGCCCAGGACCTGCCAGCCGCTCGCGACCAGGCGAGCGGCTGCCGCCGCCTCGGCCGCGTCTCCGCTCCGCTGGGCGGCCGTCCGCCTGCCCGCAGTCCGCCTGCCCGCCGTGCCCGCCTTCGGCGCCATCTGCCGAGGCTAGGTCGAGTCGCTCACCAGGCGCTCATCGCGAGTGTCGCCGCGGCTGCACGCGGGCTTCGCCGCGCCCCTTCTGCACGTGCGGGGGTGGCCACGGTCGGGCGGTGCCCGGTCGCACTGACCGAGATTGGCCACGCTCCGATCGAGCGCGGGTACTTGTGGCCGGTTGCTGAAGACCGGGCGTCGGAGCAACGTCGGAGAACGGCAACCGCCCGTGGTCGCCGCAGCGGCTGCGCCTGGGAGGACTATCGATATGCGTCGCGGTGTGCTGGCGGCCCCGGCCGCCTTCGTCGCGCTGGTGTTGGTGGCGGGCACCGTCATCGCCGGCTCCAAGGTCATCGCCCCGACGGACGAGGGCCTCTTCTGGGCCTGCTACGACAACGGCGGGAACGTGAAGCTCGTCGCCGAAGGCGACAGCTGCCCTGGGAACTGGAGCGGCCCGGTGTCGTGGAGCCAGGAGGGTCCCCGGGGGCCGCAGGGGCCCCAGGGTGAGGCCGGTCCGGCTGGACCGCGGGGGCCGGCCGGTCAAGATGGAGCGGATGGGTCGGATGGTGCCGATGGGGCGGTCGGGCCTGCCGGACCTCAGGGGCCCGCGGGACCTGAAGGACCGACCGGGCCTGCCGGACCCCAGGGGCCTGCAGGGCCTCAGGGAGCAGCCGGCCCTGGCGGGCCTGAAGGCGCCGACGGCCAGGATGGTGCCGTCGGGCCCCAGGGTCCGCAGGGACCCGTGGGACCTGCCGGTGCCGATGGCCAGGATGGTGCCGTCGGGCCCCAGGGACCCGCAGGTCCCGCCGGCACGTCCACGGCGACCTTCGCCTTCGGCCCGATCCCGACCTGGGCGGACACCACGCTGTCGAGCGTCCTCATCAACGGTGGCACCATCACCGCACCGGTCTTGGCGGGGGCACGCGTGCGCGTCGAGCTCGACTACCGCATCTCCCAGCCCGCGGGCTGCCCGCACTGCTTCCAGCAGATCGTGCTCGGGTTCACGTCATCCGACCACCCGTCCATGTGCATCCACAACGGCGTCGGCGCGGCGTCTGGCCATGCCGCCTTCGATGTCACCGCCCCGGACGATGTGCAGACGGGCTACATCGCCTTTGATCGCATCTGGGCGTGGGACTGCGCCCAGGCACTGACCTGGACCTGGCACCCTTCGCCGCGCCAGTACGTCGGGGCGGTCGCCATCAAGTAGATCCCGTCGGCAGCGATTCGATCCCGATCACCGCGAACCGGGTTCTGCAGCAGGCCGGGTCGGGCACGGGCGGGCCCTCGATCAGGCTCTGCCACAGGCATCCGGCAGCCGCGGGGTGGTCGAAGATGCCGGTCACCTCGACCACCGCGCCGATCGGCCGGGAATCCAGCGACGTCGACCTCGTACCACTCGTATCCGTTCGCCCGAACCGGACCGTCGGACACGTAGAGCGGAGCCCGGGGCTGCGACCACGACGAGGAAACGGATCGCCACCGCCGTCGGTTCTCCCTGCCCGACCCTCACGTCGAAGTGCGGCCTCACGGCCTACGTGTAGTAATCGAAGTCCGCCTCCGTGCGGACGCGCCGCCGGACGACGAAGACGTTGGCCTGCGAGCGGCGCGGATCCAGTTCCACGTAGTTGCGCGGGCCGTGCCAGAGGTAGCGCGCGTCGGTCAGCAGGTCGTGGACCTGGTACGGCTGAACCGGGTCGATCCGCATCTCGTCGAGGGGCAGCTCCACGAACCCCGACTGCAGATGGTGCGGATCGAGGTTGACCACGACCAGGACCTGGTTGGCGAGGTCCGCGGTGCTCTTGCTGTAGGCGATGAGCTGCTCGTTGTCGACCTGGTGGAAGCGCAGGTCGTGGTTGGCGCGGAAGGCCGGGTTCTCGCGCCTGATCCGGTTGACGGTCGCGATCAGGCCGGCCAGGCTGCCCGGCCGGTCAAGATCCCAGTGGCGGATCTCGTACTTCTCCGAATCGAGGTACTCCTCCTTGCCGGCGGCGAGCGGCCGGTCGACACACAGCTCGAAGGGCGGGCCGTAGATGCCATAGCTCGGCCCGAGCGTGGCCGCCAGGATCAGCCGCGCCTCGAAGGCGGGCCGGCCGCCGAACTGCAGGTACTCGGTCAGGATGTCGGGCGTGTTCGGCCACAGGTTCGGACCGAAGAACTCGCGCACCTCAGTCCGGGTCAGCTCGGTCAGGTACTGCGTCAGCTCGGGCTTCGTGTTGCGCCACGGGAAGTAGTTGTAGGACTGGGCGAAGCCCAGCTTGGCCAGCCGATAGAGCACGTTGGGGCGGGTGAAGGCCTCGGCCAGGAAGATCGTCTCCGGATGGTCGCGCTTGACCGCATCGATCAGCCACTCCCAGAAGGCGAACGGCTTGGTGTGCGGGTTGTCGACCCGGAAGATCCGCACCCCCTGGCCGATCCAGAACCGCACCACCCGCAGCAGCTCGTCCCAGAGCGACTGCCAGGCCTCCGTCTCGAAGTCGAAGGGGTAGATGTCCTGGTACTTCTTCGGCGGGTTCTCGGCGTACTGGATCGTCCCGTCGGGGCGATGGCGGAACCACTCGGGGTGCTCGCTGACGTAGGGGTGGTCGGGCGAGCACTGGAAGGCGATGTCCAGCGCGACCTCCAGGCCGTGATCGGCGGCGGCGGCGAGGAGATGGCGGAAGTCCTCCAGTGTCCCCAGCTCGGGGTGGATCGCGTCGTGGCCGCCCTCGGGACCGCCGATCGCCCAGGGGCTGCCCGGGTCGTCCGGCCCGGCCGTCGGGCTGCCGTTGCGGCCCTTGCGGAACGCCCGGCCGATCGGGTGGATCGGCGGCAGGTAGAGGACGTCGAAGCCCATGCCGGCGATGTGTGGCAGGTGCGCCTCCAGGTCGCGGAGCGTGCCGTGGCGGCCCGGCTCAGCGGCGCACGAGCGGGGGAACGTCTCGTACCAGGCAGAGAACCGGGCCAGCTCGCTGTCAACCACGACCGCCAGCTCGCGGGGGCCGACGGTGACGAACGGCCGCTCGGCGTGGGCGCGCATGAGGCCGGCCAGCTCGCTCGACAGGGCCCGCTGGACCGCGTCCGGACCACCCGCGCGGAGAATCGCGGCGAGGTCGACGAGGCGCGCCGCGTCCGCGCCGGCAGCGTTCGCAGCCGCTGCCTCGACCAGCCCCGCGCCGATCTGCAGGTCGACTGTCACGTCGCTGCCGGCATCGAGCCGCTTGACCAGGTCGTGCGACCAGGAGGCGAAGCGATCGACCCAGGCGGCCACGGTGTAGCGATGGAGGCCGATGTCGCCTACGGCGAAGGTCGCCCGCCAGCGGTCCTGGCCAAGCGACTCCATCGGCACCTCGGTCCAGGCCGCGTCACTCTCTCGCCGGTGGCGGAGGGCGGCGGCGATCGCGTCGTGGCCGTCGGCGTAGACGACCGCCTCCACCGTGACCGTGTCGCCGACGACGCGCTTGATGGGGAACTCGCCGCAGTCGACCTGGGGCGAGACCCGGGCGACCACGACCCGGCTGCGGCCCTCGCGCTCGCTCACGTCCACCCTCCTGCCCGTTCGAACCGGCGGCCCCCTCGCCGCGCGCCCCGTGTCGCCGCGGCGTCCCGGCCCCGGCGGCTGGCCAGCCTCACGGCCGCATCACCAGCGACCGGTACAGGGCCAGCGTCTGATGGGCGATGGCCGCCCAGCTGAAGTGCTCCTCGACGCGCCGCCGGCCTTCGCGGCCGAAGCGCTGCTGCAGGCCGCCGTCGAGCCCGACCCGGTTGATCGCCGCCGCAAGGTCGGCCGAGAAGCGGGCCGGGTCCACCGGGTCGAAGCTGCCCTCGCGGAGCTCGAGGTCGACGAGCAGGCCGGTGACGCCGGGCACCACGACCTCCGGGATGCCGCCCACGGCGGAGGCCACCACGGCCGTCTCACAGGCCATCGCCTCGAGGTTGATGATCCCGAACGGCTCGTAGACGGACGGGCAGCAGAACACGGCCGCGTGGGTGTAGAGCTGGATGACCTCCGGGCGCGGCAGCATCTCCCGAATCCAGGTGATGTCGCCGTGGACGGCGCTGACCTCGGCCACACGCTCGGTCATCTCCTCGCCGATCTCCTTCGTGTCCGGGGCACCGGCGCAGAGGACGACCTGGAGCGAGGGGTCGATGTCCGGGATCGCGTTCACGAGGTGGATGATCCCCTTCTGGCGGGTGATCCGGCCGACGAACAGGACGTATGGCCGGTCGGGGTCCACGCCGTGCTTCACCAGCACGTCCACGCCCGGATCGGGTCGGTACTCTCCGAGGTCGATCCCGTTGTGGATCACGTGGACCTTCTCGGGGGCGATCGAGAAGTGGCGGAGGACGTCGATGCGCGTCTCCTTCGAGACGGCCACGACCGCGTCGGCGTCCTCGATGCTCGTCCGCTCCATCCAGGCCGACAGGCCGTAGGCGTTGCCGAGCTGCTCCACCTTCCATGGTCGGAGCGGCTCGAGCGAATGGGTGGTCAGGACCAGGGGCACGTCCCACAGCTTCTTGGCCAGGAAGCCGGCCATGTCGGTGTACCAGGTGTGGCAGTGGACGACGTCGGCTTCGAGCCGATCGCGGGCCATGGCCAGGCTGCGGTGGAACGCGTCGAGGGCGCCGCCGAAGCGCGCGTCGGTGTCCAGCCGGGCGTCCGCCCAGGGGCCGTAGCCGCGCACCCGCAGGTTGGGCTCGACGAGGTCCTGCTCGCCGAAGCAGCGGACCTCCACCGGCAGGATGCGGGCGAGCTCGCGGCTGAGGTACTCGACGTGAACCCCGGCTCCCCCGTAGACGTGGGGCGGGTACTCGTTGGTGAACAGGGCCACGCTTCTGAGCGGCGACACCGGACCCTCCATCGACGGCGAAGGGCGACTGCCCGAAGTGTCGCGCATGCCCCGGCCGCGCGCCGGGCGTCCGCGCGCCGGGGCCGGGGGCGGGCCGGGGCGGCGGGGCCCAGACCGGCCCGACCCGTCAGTCCCGGCGGCGCGGCTCAGCGGTCCTGGTATGGGCCGTCGCCGCCCGGCCAGTCGTGCAGGCCGCCGAGCTCCAGGTCGAGCTGCTCGACGCCGGCCAGCGCCTCCCTGACGCCGGCGAAGGTCCGCCGGTGGAAGGCGGTGACGCCGAGCGCGCGGATCGCCTCGCGGTGCTCGCGGGTGGCGTAGCCGGCGTTGCGTTCCCAGCCGTAGCCGGGGTGGCGCTCGGCCAGGCGGCGCATGAGCGTGTCGCGGACCACCTTGGCGACGACCGAGGCGCAGGCGATCGAGTAGCAGCGGGCGTCGCCGTCGACGAGCGCGGTGTACGGCCCGACATCGCCCTCGAAGCCGGCGATCCGCAGGCCGTC